>JAYYZF010000025.1:0-10306 GCA_036340215.1 Pseudomonadota bacterium
AAGTTAATTAAGGAATTATTAAGAACATAAAAAGTATTTAAAATAAATGCAATCAGACTAGCGTGAGATTTTAATGAAATAATTTTACTGTGGTAAAAAATCAAATCATTACTAGTAGATAAGTGAATTACGTATTAACAACATCATCATAATAAATATTAGTCTAGACAGTTAAAAGTAGGAATAGAATGACCTAATGGGCTATTTTAGTTTGCATAAATATTTTCATACCTATGCTTTCCTAAAAATAAATTAATCGAGTATCAAAACAAATAGTAACTAAATATTCGTATTATTTACAAAGATTATAGTTACTTCATCTGAAGAATTATCTATCTCATTAGAATTAGCATCACCTGATTTCATTGCAGCATCACTAGATTTATTGCTACTTAAACCAGCTGCTTTTTCTGGGGATAATGTTTTTTCTGGAGCTACTACTGCTGGTGAAAATGTTTTTTGCCATAAATTACAAACACCCTGAGAAAAATTTTTCCAACCATCTTCGATACCAGAAAAAAACTTACCTAGCTGGCTTCTCTCGGCGCTTGGTTCTGTGTAATTTTCATCAACTTTTCGATTTCCAGCACGATCAAATCTAACTTCAGATATCTGTCCGTTAATGTAATCTAAGACAAAACCTGAATTACCATTTTGGTAAAAAGTTATCAATTCATCTGCGTGACCACCTTTCTCACTTCCTTCAAGTTCATAATCGTTAAATGGGTCTGCTGGATAAGCATAGAACTCGTCTATGTCTAATTTGTCGTCTTTATATGGATCTATTGTAATAGGCATGATTTATCTCTTGTAATTATTTAATCGTGCCATTGTAACACAATCTTATATATTTTTCAAGAAAAACAATTACTTGAGTCGCGCCCTGGTTGCCTCATACAATGTTATACCTGTTGCAACCGCATCATTCATGGTTGGAAATCTGGAGGATGTTGGCAGGCAAGCTAAGTAATCACACTTCTTTGCCGTTAACTCACGAATACCTTTAGCCTCTCCACCCATTACTATGGCAATATTACCAGATAAATCATAGTCAGATAAGTTAGTATCTGCTCGCTCTGATAGACCGTAAATCCAAACATTATGTTTTGCTAACTTTTCAAGGGTTCTCGCAATATTAGTTTCCACAAAAACTGGTACTAAATCTGCAGCTCCGGCAGCAACTTTCTGTACCACAGGAGTAACTGCAACAGCTTTATCCTTTGGGATAATCACAGCATCCACATTGAAAGCAGCAGCAGAACGAAGACAAGCTCCTAAATTATGTGGGTCCACAACTCCATCTAGTACTAAAAACAATAAGTTTTCTATCTTTTTATCAAGAATATCATCCAAAGACTGAAAAGGTCTATTCTCAGTGTAATAAGCAACAATACCTTGATGACCAGTAGTGCCTGCAAGAGAATCTAATTCTGGGGATGATTTTAAAAAAATGGTAATGCTGCTTGTTTGTGAAGCTAAATCTCTGAGAGCACCTAATCTTTTACCCATATCAGTTTGCAAATAAATTTTTTCCACATTCATATTTTTGTTTTTGAGTAAGCTAGTAACTACGTGAATACCATAAGCGCATTTCAGCTTCATATTATTGCTCCATCTAAGACTAAAGTTCATATAGTTATATAGCATAATTGAAAATAACAAAAGATTACATAGTGTAACACTATTTTGCTTAGTTAAGAGAATGAAAGTCTTTACAGTTTGTGTGAATTTAATTAATATCAAATTTTTATTGTTAGCATATTTTCAATGTCACGTATTACCTTTTTTAAATTTTTGACAGTTATCATTCTGCTGAATTTCATGAGTAGCTGTGGCTCTAGTGATGGTGCTCCAAGGCGTTATATGAGCTATAGTTCAGTACCTGATGCTATTCCTAAAGTTGAAAAATTGAGTAGTAAAGTAAATCCAAGCTCTTACAAAGTGCTAGGGAAACGTTACTATGTTTTAAAAAGTTCTGAAGGTTATGACAAAGTAGGTACTGCTTCTTGGTATGGTACTAAATTCCACGGGAAATTAACTTCCACTGGCGAGAAATATGATATGCACTCCATGTCTGCTGCAAATAAAGAATTACCCATACCATGTTACGTTGAAGTGACGAATTTGAAAAATAAAAGAAAAGTAGTTGTTAAAGTAAATGATCGTGGTCCTTTTGTAGATAACAGAATTATAGATCTCTCATATGCTGCGGCACAAAAACTCGGAGTTGTCGCTACAGGAACTGCTAAAGTCAGAGTTAGAGCAATTAACCCCAAAAAGCGATTTCATTACAACAATATCCCAAATCATCAAGAAAGTAACTTAAACAAGCTAAAAAAACTTGTTCAGAAGGAAAAGCCTAAAAGACCACCGCTATTTCTCCAAATATCAGTTCATAAAGATGAAAAAGCTGCAACAGAGCTACAGCGTAAAATACTAAAAGAAGCTCTTTTCCTAACTAAAGTTGAAACTTTGAAGACTGCCAACAACTCAATTAATTACAGAGTAAAAGTTGGACCATTTGTTGACTTTGAAACAGCAACTGCAGCAAGAGAGTTTCTCACTAAAAATAAGTTCGCAACCGGCATTACTTTTGTAAAAAGCTGAAAGTTACTTAGATGTAAATTATAGCTGTACAACACTAACATAATTTATTAGTATCATCGCAGAACATAGAATATATTTTATTGAGTTAAAAGTTAAAATCTTACTAAGTTTAGGAGAAAAGCATGCTAAAAATCAAAATTAAAAAATTTAGTTTAATTACACTACTCGTTATGTACAGTACTTTGTGCTTTACTGCTCCTACTGTAGGCAACAAAGGAATTAGTAGTTTGATACCCTCAGCTCCACAAGAGAATGCAAAAGCTTATATACTAATTGAAGCTAATAGTAATCAAGTTCTTGCAGAGAAAGACTCTGAAAAAATAATGCCTCCAGCTAGCCTTACAAAAGTTATGAGCATGTATGTTGCATCAGAAGCTTTAAAAAATGGTCAAATTCACCTAGAAGACAAAGTGAGAGTGAGTAAGAAAGCATGGCAAGCTGAAGGAGCAAGAATGTTTCTTAACCACGGTTCACGCGTCGAAGTTGAAAAACTAATAAATGGGATAGTAATTGCATCAGGAAATGACGCCACAACTGCCCTAGCAGAGCATATTGCTGGTAGCGAAGAGTCATTTGCTGAAATGATGAATATAACAGCAGAGCGCTTAGGTATGCATAATTCACACTTTGTGAATGCTACTGGATTACCACACAAGAACCACTATACGACTGCAAAAGACTTGGCAATACTAGCAAAAGCAGTAATAAATGATTTCCCTGAAGAATATCACATATATAAACAAAAATGGATTGAGTACAATCATATAAAACAGCCAAACAGAAACAGGTTACTCTGGAGAAACGATAAAGTAGATGGCATGAAAACTGGACACACCGATGAAGCAGGATACTGTCTTATTGCAGCTGCTAAAGATGGGGATATGAGACTCATAAATGTTCAACTGGGCGCACCATCTGACGCTGTCAGAACTAATAACACCCAAGCATTACTTACATGGGCTATGAGATTTTACGAAACACAGTTAGTACAAAGTAGTACTAACGAAGTTGAGAAAGCTAGAACTTGGGGTGGAGTGGAAAAATATACACCCGTTGGTGTAAAAAAAGACCTATACGTAACCATACCAAAAGGACAAGCAAAAAATACTAAACTTGTAAGCAAGATATCCACTGAAACCAACGCTCCTATTGAAAATGGTCAAGAACTTGGTGAGGTTGAAGTAAGTATTGGTGGTAGTATTATTTCAAAACAGCCACTTTATAGTCTAATCTCTAATGAACAAGGAAACATTTGGAGACGATCTACTGATTATATAGGCAAGATGTGGCAAAATATATTTGCTTAAGTATATGCAGAAACGAGAATTAATTGTAAAAAATTTCCAAACTCCACAAGATTTTGAAAAAACCTTCGCAAAAATGCAGCTTTTCACAAAAAAAAGAACAACTGAGCAAGATGAAATCTGGTTGCTTGAACACCCTCATGTTTACACTCAAGGTTTAGCGGGGAAAAATGAACATATTTTACAAGTACTGCCATACCCACTCGTAAAAACAGATAGAGGTGGACAAGTTACATTCCATGGACCAGGACAAATAATGTGTTATTTACTCTTAGATCTAAAAAGAGCTAAACTTAGTATAATAGACTTAGTTGATAACATTGAAAAAGTTGTTATTACGGTCTTAAAATCCGTGGGAATACCTGCAGCTGCTGACAAGGAACTTGGCAGAGGCATTTATGTGGATAAAAAAAAGATTGCTTCAATTGGAATTAAAGTAAAAAAATACTGTAGCTATCATGGCTTTGCTTTAAACTTTGATTGTGACCTAGAACCTTTTAGTCTAATAAATCCGTGTGGTTGTAAAAACTTGGAAATGACTAATATATTGAAGCTACAGAATAGCTTTACGGCAGAGCAAATTCGTACTAAAATCATTGAACAATGCTATGGAATATTTAACTATGATCAGATCAAAAAGATAAGTTTAGGATAGTTCACAATGTCAGCACCACAAAATAGACTAGTCAGAGCTCAAGAGAAGCTCTCGCGTATCCCTGTAAAAATAACTCCTAATCAAGCTGTACCAGCCAAACCTAATTGGATAAAAATAAAACTCCCTAATACAGATCAAGTTAAAGCCCTAAAAGAAAAAATAAAATCAAAAAAACTAGTCACTGTTTGTGAAGAAGCAAGCTGCCCTAATATATACGAGTGCTATAATCATGGCACAGCAACATTTATGATAATGGGGGATAAGTGTACTCGAAGATGTAGTTTTTGTGACGTTGCTCACGGAAGACCTGATAAGTTAGATAAAGATGAACCCTTGAACCTTGCTGAAACTGTAATGAAAATGGGGCTAAAGTATGTCGTTATTACCTCTGTTGATAGAGATGATCTGAGAGATGGTGGAGCCCAACATTTTGTCGACTGTATAAACAAAGTTAGAGAATTTAGCCCAAATATAAAAATAGAAGTTCTGACTCCTGATTTTAGAAGAAGGCATGAAAAAGCATTAGATATATTTGAAAAAGGTCTGCCAGATGTTTTTAATCATAATATTGAGACAGTACCAAGACTGTATCTTGAAGCTCGTCCTGGCTCAAGCTATATTGGTTCACTTGAATTATTACAACAATTTAAGGCACGCAATCCAAGTATCCCAACTAAATCAGGAATAATGCTTGGTCTTGGAGAAACAGATAAAGAAGTAATTCAAACACTTGAAGATCTTCGAAAATATGATGTTGATATGCTTACAATTGGACAATACCTTCAACCAACAACTAAACATTACCCAGTTAGAAGATATGTTTCACCCGAAGAATTTGATAAACTAGGTGAAATAGCAACAGGATTAGGCTTCACTCAAGTTGCTAGTGGTCCTTTAGTAAGAAGTTCATATCATGCAGATAAGCAAGCTGCTGGCGAGGCTGTATCGTAAGTTTGGGGAGGTTAATATATGTTTGAGTCATTTCTTAATTCTTTATCAGCTTATATGCAAGCAAATCAATGTATGGGTGCTATAATTGCCGGACTCATTGCTTGTGCTGAATCAATAGCAATAATTGGAACTATAATTCCTGGCTCTATTACTATGACTATGATTGGCACCATGATAGGAAGCGGTATACTCAACTTTAAGCTAACTATTTCTTGTATTTTAATAGGCGCAATTATTGGTGATTTTGGTAGCTATTGGTTTGGCTATAAATACCGTGATCGTATTAAACAATTCAAAGTTGTAAGAAATAATATTAAATGGCTAAACTTTGGCAAACAGTTTATTAGACAATATGGTACTATGAGTATACTAGTAGGAAGATTTCTTGGTCCAGTCAGATGTATAGTACCCTTGGTAGCTGGAGTGCTTGGGATGCCAAAGTTAAAGTTTACGCTAGTAGCTACACCATCAATTATACTCTGGGCCTTAGCATATTTAACACCAGGCTTCTTACTTGGTGCTTATGCTATGTCCTTACCACATAATATCGTTCCAATAGCACTTGGAGCATTATTGGCAGTAGTTTGCATCCATTTTCTGATACGTAAGTCCATAGTAGTTGCGAACCCAAGAAAGGAGCACTAATGTTTGAATATCTTTTAAAGCCACTTGCAGAATATATGCAAACTCACCAGAATATGGGCGCGCTTATTGCTGGCTTAATTGCCTGCGCTGAATCAATGGCAATAGTGGGTACCATCATACCAGGCTCTATTACTATGACATTGATTGGTACTATGATAGGAAGTGGTGTTCTTGATATTAAACTTACTCTAACATATATAATTGTTGGAGCATTCATAGGTGACTATCTCAGTTACTGGGTAGGTTACTATTATCGTGATAGTATTAAAAAATTTGAAATTATTAAAAAAAATATGCAATGGATGGATTATGGAGAAAACTTCATTACTAAACATGGCGTTAAAAGTATAATAATTGGCCGGTTCTTTGGCCCTATGCGTAGTATGATTCCACTAGTTGCTGGAGTACTGGGAATGTCACGCTTTAAATTTATTCTCGGGGCAATACCCTCTGTAACTTTATGGGCACTTGTCTATCTGGCACCAGGAGTTATGCTAGGAGCATTTGCTTTAGAAATGCCAACAGATCTTGCACTACAGTTTATAGGAGTAATAATAGCAACAATTATAGTAATAGCAGCTATTGCTTGGTTAATAAAAACTTTACTGAATATTTTAAATAGAAATCAAACTATGCTAGCTAATAAAATATGGCGACGTATTATGAAAAATCCAGGCTGGATTACTATAAACCTATTTCATTGTGACAAGCTTGGGCCTGTACAAATATTGAAATCTATGTATGCTGTGATTTTGTTTACTTTCTGCTTAGTAATAATTAGCTTTACTTTATCTAGCGGGAATATAAACATTTATGACTTGGATGTCTTCCATCTTATGCAAAATAGTTATACCCCCCTAGCCTATAAAATTTTCACCTTAATAACATTCTTAGGAAATAAATTTGTAATTATACCTAGTGTGGGCCTCAGTATTCTCTATCTGTTATATATCCAAGATTATCGATTAGTAAAGTATCTAGGTGGAATAACAGTTATTACATCTATACTAGTTGAGCTCATAAAATATAGTGTCATGAGGCCGAGGCCTATATTATCCAGCACATTTACAGAACCATGGTCATTTCCAAGTGGTCACATGGCTCTTAGTACCGCAATTTTCACTTTTTTGGCTAGTATACTTTGCAAGAACCTGAATACTTACAAACGTAATCTAGTTTATAAAATCGTCGCATTCATTTTATTATTCATTGGTACTTCTAGACTTTACCTATGTGCTCATTGGCTTAGTGATGTAATATTTGGGTTTGCGCTAGGGCTAACAATTTCTATGGTAGCTAGCATTTTGTATCATCGCCAAGAGCATGATATTAAATCAAAAAATTTGGCTATAGTTTATTTTAGCTCTTTTTGTGTCCTATATTCAGCATATACAGTTGTTAATTATAACACCTACATAACTAGATATGATCCTCCCAAATACCATACGAGGAGTATCCACTTCGAAGATTGGTGGAAAAAGCTTGACCAAACAGATTTTTATCGTGATAACAAATTTGGTAAGCCAGTATACCCCCTAAATATTCAATGGCTAGGTACAAAAGATGAGATAGAGCATTTCTTAACAAAAAATGACTGGCAAAAACATCAGCCCCAAGCAACAATTATAGAGCGCATTCTCCATATTATTGATGAACCCTCATTACATATCTTACCCTTAATTCCACAAACATATAGCGGTAAAACAGCCGAAGTGGTATTTAGCCATCCTGATGAAAATAACGATGAAATAGTTTTGAAACTATGGCCAAGTTTTTTAAATATAATTCCTGGAAAAACACAACTATGGCTAGGATCTATCTATAAAAATCCCATGCCTGATCATCTTTTCAAAATTCCCGCGAGATATAATCCTAAAACTCTTAATACTACTTCTTACATGCAGCAGTATAAAGATAAAATAAACATAAATATTATCGACTTAGAATCTAAGTACCAAGATAAAAATGAACTGCCCATATACGTGAGAAATTCTGGCTGGGATAAGAAAATAATTCAACTATATTTCCTTGAGGAAAAAAAGGATAAAAAAAATGACTGAGATAGCAAGTATATATTGGCTTCGTATTATTGCTAAAACGAAGGAAGAACTTGAATATAAATACCAAGAACTACTCTGTAAGCTAGTAGAATTAGACCTTGATTATGCTGACCTAACGCCATACCAGAGTAAAGATAATGCCAAATACTGCTACTCTAAATTCTCACATAGTTTTACTGATTTGAAATATAAAGTAGAAAAAAATAAGCCAAATGTAGTACAAAATAAAATAATAAATATAGCAATGCTATTCACAGGCCAAGGTGCACAACTACCATTTATGGGGTATGAACTTTACCAAACGCAACCAATATTCAAACTAGAATTCGATAGATGCTATAAGATCTTAAAAGATATTAATGGCTCTGATCTTAAAAAAATAATTTTTAACCAAGATCCGGCGCAACTTAACGATACTGGCAATACACAACCTGCATTATTTGCTTATGAATATGCACTTGCAAAATTATGGCAAAGCTGGGGTATTAGGCCTACTTGGGTGATCGGGCATAGTGTTGGTGAATATCCAGCCGCAACAATAGCTAATTATATTAGTTTAGAAACAGGTATAAAACTAATCCAGAAAAGAGCTCAACTTATGCAAAGTTTACCTGCAGGTGGAGGCATGGCTGCCGTATTAGGAACAGCTACTAACGTTCAGGATTATATTCAAGACTATGCAGAAAATGTTGAAATAGCTGCCCTTAATGCGCCAAAGCAAACGGTAGTTGCTGGCTCTCTAGCAACGCTAGATAAATTACTAGAACAACTAAAAATAAAGCGCGTTAAAGCAAGAAAACTAGTAGTATCTCATGCCTTTCACTCTAAACTTATGGAACCAATTTTAGCAGAATTTAAAAGTTATGTAGAGCAAACAAATACCAATATACCAACTGCAGAGCTTATATCTAATGTCACTGGGGAATTTTTGCAAGCTAAAGACCTAAACTCAAACTACTGGACAAGACACATAAGGGAAAAAGTAAACTTCCTTGGTGGCTTAGATAGTCTTGCAGCAGCTGGGGCAAATTGCTTCCTTGAAGTCGGGCCTCAACCATTTCTTTTAGGGATGGCAGCAAAAACATATGATAGTAGTCAAGATTACCATTTTATTAGCTCACGAGAAAATAATCTAAATGAGCTCTTAAAGATGCTAAATTCAGCTGCTGAGCTGGAACAACTAGGCATGAATATAAATTGGCAAAATATTAACATACCTGAATTTAGTTATACTAATAATTGCTAAAAGTGCTTTCTGCCTGTAATTAGTTATTAGCTTTGCCTTGGTCCTGAACCAATATTAGGATGCTTATTTTCATCTCTACCACCCCGAAAACTTGCAACACTTGATGGGCTATTAGTTGAACTTCCACTGAAGGTCTTATTATGGCCCCCACCATCAATCTTAGCAAAATTATCTGATGATAATGGAGCAACACCTATACTATTTCCAAATTGAGGAGTTTTTGCTTTAGGAGAACTTTTTGGTGACTTACCAGTACCAGTAATAAAATTTTTCACTCTGGACCCAAAATCTTTCGCACCTTTAGCGCCACTTGTAAGAAATGCTCCAACAGTACCAAAAGTTGCTCCTACCACACCAACTCCAGTGGTCAGTGCACCACCAGTCATAAACGTAACTGTAGCAACCCTTGCCTTATTAAAAAGTGTCGGCTCTAAACCTTGTATAGCAGTAGCCAAATCGGCATCTATAGCACAAAGAGCAGGCATAATTACTGTATGCATCAATAACTTAGCTTGTATTGTGCCCCCTGCAGCTTGTTTAATTGTTTCCTTGATGAATTCGCTATTATTTTTTATAAGGTGCCTTAACGGAATTAGCTCAGAATTATCAAGTCTATTAATAGCAGCTTTAATCTCATTAGTGGAAAAAATAGCGTGAAAACCTCCACTTAATGTAGCATTTGTCTCTGGAAGGTTACTTATATTTTGCAAAATAACCGATATTGCAGCAAGTGGGGACTGTTTCTGACCTTTTATAGTCTCCTCACACTCACTCTGTAGCACCTTATTTCCAACAATGTCTTTTATTCCCTTCAATAAGGTTGCCGTAGCTTTACCCT
>JAYYZF010000026.1:0-11824 GCA_036340215.1 Pseudomonadota bacterium
CTCGAGGGTTTTAGTAGTGCCATTTGTTATGTGGTGTTATCATTTCTGCAAAATAATTACACAAAACTTCCGTTTGATATTACCGAATGTCAGATAGGACTTATTCCGTTAAACCTTAAACGCCACAAAACCCGAATATTGCAAATTATTAAATTTAACATTAAGTCAATTAAAGCTGATTTTGTCTTTGATTTAATATTAAGCAGTATGATTTTATCCCTAGTTTTCACTGAAACTTTAAGTGGCTTTACGTCAATTCTATATATTGTGATTATAAGAATGATGTGCTCAAATATATCGCAAAATTTTCCTAAAATATTTGCAAGTATTCTATTACTACTAGTAATAACTTTTAACACTTTGTCCCTAGCTAAATTTTCCTTTTATAAATTCTTTAATGAAAACCCTAGCTCTCAAGAAAATATAGTTAAGCTAATCGTAAAAGATAAAAACGCGAACTTTGTTCTAGCAAAATATAGCGGGCTGAGCTATTTCCAAGATCTATTTGATCTTAGACATAACTTAAATAAGGAAAAAGTATATACAGAACTTAGCTATGCTTATGAACCTGAAAAAGTCAGATGGCGTATTCCATATCATAACACTGACTTCATTCATGCCCTTAATAATACTCAAATTAAACTTAACAAAATAGGTATTGAAAAAAGTGATAAAATACTTATGTTAGGTAATATTAATCCATTACCTCTACTTATGAACACATCTATACCAAAAAATAGTACCCTGATGTTTAATACAAAATCAAACCATGACAGACAAGTAAAACTAGATAATTATGATAATTACAGTTCAAATGACTTTATTGTCATGCCAATCTTTGGGTTTGATGATTTAAAACTTTATCCTGAACAAGCTAAGTTTAATTGTAATTTTTACACGTGGAATGGCAATGCAAAAATATTCAAACCAGTAGATATTTCTGCTTATGGTATAATCTTTGCAAATGAGAGAAAAATTAGGAAATTAGGTCTTGATGTAATAAATATTAATATGAAACCTCAAGCAATGAAAGTATGTAATAAGAACACTACTAAAAAAAGATAACTACAATTGGATTTAGCAATGAAAGCAGTTATAAAAGAAAAAATTAAAAAAAGTATGCTTTTAATGGCTTTTTTTATACTTATAGCAGTAACACTAGCTAGTATTCAAGGATCAAGCTACATAATAACTGGCTCTATATATGATAGTTGGATTCCACACCTAGGAGCATATGCAATAGACCACGGACTTCAGCTCCACAAAGATTTCCATAGTCCAATGGGATTACTTTACAACTATAGTAATTATTTAGCATTTGTTCTAATAAAAACTTTTCCTACAAGCTTGCACCCTAATAACCTAATAACGATATCCTCAAGCATTATAGCTATTTTCTTAACTCTAATTTTTCAAGTAATAAGAGCTTTATTTAAAACTGAACAAATCTCGTACCTGATACTTCTATTAGTAATATCAATTACACTTCAAGCAAGACCCATGGGAGATATATTTGCATACCAACAAATTCTTTGGAGCGGAGTATATAACAATAATATTTGGGCTGTGCTGATTCTGCAGATAATACATATACTATTATTAAAAAAACAACTTAACTCCAAAATTACTAGCGTAAAAAAGCTCAAACATGCCTTTATGAGTGCTTTATTTGGCTATAT
Source organism: Pseudomonadota bacterium (assembly GCA_036340215.1). Lineage (GTDB taxonomy): Bacteria > Pseudomonadota > Gammaproteobacteria > Comchoanobacterales > Comchoanobacteraceae > JABJPE01. Next base: position 1,680 of record JAYYZF010000026.1, read on the forward strand.
ATGCTTTAATTTTAAAATAAGCAGCTTTATTGCGAGCCTTGGAATTAGTTTAGCTGTAATTACAGAGTTAAAAATAAAAGAATTTCTAAAGTATATTCTCGCTTACACAACATTTCTATGTATATTGCTCGCAATTACGGAAATAACCACGAAATACTCTTATTTAGCGTATTTAAATGATCTACACGTCGCATTTGCGGCAAGATCAGGAACTCTAAAAATAGAAATAAGCACTTTTTTTTACACCATACTCTTAGTTATCACAATTGCTCTAATACAAAAGTCGAATGGCTACTACAGCACGCTAAAAAATATTTCTATCATAAAATGCGGCGCTATATTCACAAATTTAATTAAGCGGTCTCACCTAACTCTAAATAGTAATTTTTTGAGGGATGTAATCTTCTACGCCATGATATTAGGAGGTTTATTGTTAAGTGCGATTGGAGAGAGTAAACACAATAGCATATGTTTACTAATAACAACCGCAATAATAATTATTTACAGTAATACAAGCAAAATTTTAAAAGCCATAGCAAATATTTTTTTAATAATAGTAATTGCACTAAACTTACTATCATTAGGATTAATAGCTATATTCAAGAATTACGAACAAGATGAGCCTTACAAGTTAAAAGTACTAAAACTTACAAGTAACAAACAAAGCCAATCTTTCATTGTAAAAGATTACTTAGGATTTGCTGATTTAATTAATAACCTTGAAATCAGAGATAACACCAGGAAAAACTCAATATTCCAAAATCTTAGCATTAACTACCAACCAGAGCTACTGCCAAAACCAATAAGCTTTCATAATATTGAATACGTAAATATGCTAAACAAATTATTTTTTAACTTAAGAAAAATACCATATAAGAATGATGATAAGTTTATGCTACTTGGATTTACAAATCCCTTGCCGTTGTTTCTTGATGTCAAAATACCAGAAAAATCGTGGCACTGGTTGGACTTTTACATAAATTTATCTCCCAGTAAAATTGCACAACTATTCCCAGTGTTTCAAGACTCTGATTTCATCTTCACACCAATCTTAACATATGATGATTCTGGTGACCCTGGACACCAAGCTTACTTTAATTGTAGTTTTTTTCTTTGGAATTTGAATAACAAAAAGTTTGAACTTGTTGCTGAAGATGAGTATGGGCTACTTTTTGCAGATATTGAAAAAATAAAATCTTATAGATTACAAAAGAAAATATTCTTACCAAAGAGCAAGATAATAACCCAATGTAAGAAGATACAAATGAGCACTTACAAGAGATACAATATAGCACACCAAGCCTCTTAAGGCGCTGTATTATCTGCATATTTTAATAAAAGTTGGCATTATTAATTAAATCATGTCATAATATGCGAAATCTATTAACCGCAGGCAAAACAGAATACGGAGAGAGAAGATATGACATCAAGAAAGTGTAATTTAACACAAAACCCATGGGTTGTTTGTTTAACGTGCGCTCTATTCTTCTTATATGAATTTATCCAGATGAATATGTTCAACTCCATTCAACCTGAAATGATTAAAACATTTAAACTGAGTGCCTCTGAAGTTGGAAATTTTTCAGCTACGTATGCTTATGCCACAACACTTTTTGTTTTTTTTGTTGGAGTGACTCTTGATAGGTTCTCAGTTAGAAAATTAGTACTAACAGCAATGGCTTCCTGTGTAATTTTTACAACAATTTTTGCACTATCGACCTCACTATTTATGGCCGGAATTTTTCGCTTTCTATCTGGTATTAGTGGCGCCTACTGCTTTCTAAGCTGTATCGTCCTAGCATCACGCTGGTTTCCCGCGAAACAGCTTGCATCAGCCACAGGGCTAATAGTCACCATGGCTATGATTGGGGGCACACTTGCACAAACACCATTAACACTACTAGTAGCTGCAGTTGGCTGGAGAAAAGCCATACTCATAGACAGTGTAGTAGGCGCAGTTTTTCTACTTGCAATGTATCTTGTAATATCTGACTATCCTGAGGGACATATTGCTACAACCGAAACAAAACCAAAACAAAGAACCTTTGTAAATAGCATTTACCATGCCATAAGCAGCAAGCAAAATTGGCTTTGTGGTACTTATACTAGCCTTATGAACCTCATGATACTAGTTATGGGTGCCACATGGAACAATGCATATCTAGAAGCTGTACATCACCTTACTAGGACAGAAGCATCTATTGCGACTATGATGATTTATATAGGAACAATTATAGGTTCACCAGTTGTTGGCTGGTACTCAGACAAGATCGGCACCAGAAAAAAACCTATGATACAAGGAGCTGTAATTGCGCTTGTACTTTCTCTAATTTTAATCTTTACTCCAAACCTATCAGTTCTTAGTATTACGGTACTAATGTTTAGCTTAGGCTTTATTACTAGCACACAAATTATATCATACCCTGTTATTTTCGAAAGTAATCCTAAAGACGTTACTGGATCTTGTGAATCATTAGCCAGCTTTGTTATTTTAGGTGGAGGGGCATTTTTTCAGTATATGTACGGTGTCTTACTTGATTATCACTGGCAGGGAAAGATTCTTGATGACGTCAGAATTTATACCAATTCTGACCATACATTTGCATTTTATATGATACCAATTGGTATAGCTATAAGCCTTATTCTAGCATTATTAATTAAAGAAACAAATTGCCAACCTTTTAGTGAAAGTAAAGATGACTGATCTAACAAAAATAACTGAGCTTGGTAAAGAAACCAACTACAAAAACAACTATGATCCATCATTATTAATATCTGTACCAAGAGCAAAAAGTAAAATATTACAACACGGCTTTGACGTATGGAGAAGCTGGGAAACTTCCTGGCTAAATAATTATAACAAACCTCAGATAGCAACTATAATTTTATTCTACTCAGCTAAGTCTCCATATATTGTAGAATCTAAATCTCTGAAATTATACTTAGGCAGTCTTAACTTTACTAATTTTAGCTCCGAAGCCGATCTTATTAATACTATAGAAAGAGATGTTAGCTTTACTGTGGGTAGTAAAGTGATAGTTAAATTAGACAATGACTTTATTTGTAGAGCAAAGGCTCCAGGAGTAAATATTGATAATGAAGATATTGATATAATTGCACAAAGACCAACTCCAGAATTACTAAAACTCGATGAAAAATATTGCCATATATCAGAAACATTACATACTAACTTATTTAGAAGCTGCTGCCCAGTGACAGCTCAACCAGATTGGGCTACTATTGTAGTAAGATACAGTGGGCTTGCTATAAATCATAAATCTTTACTTCAATATTTATTGGCATTTAGAAACCACTCAGGCTTCCATGAGAGCTGTGTTAGTGAAATTTTTACTGATATCAAAAGTAGTTGTGATCCTGAAAAGCTAGAAGTTCAAGGTTTTTTCACAAGAAGAGGCGGCATAGATATAAACCCTCTCCGTAGTAGCGATATGAACTGTCAGTGGGATCATATTTACCTTCCACGTCAATGAAATATTCACATGAATAAAATCATTAATTTTACAAAAATGCATAGCTTAAAAAATGACTTTATAATAATTGATTTAAGTCAGAACTATAATCTTCAACTATCAAGACAACAAATAATATCATTAGCAGATAGAAAAACTGGAATTGGCTGTGACCAACTACTCATACTATATGTTCAAAGCAAAGAAAAGTTCCATTTTAAAATATACAATGCAAATGGATCTGAAGCAAAACAATGTATAAATGGCCTTCGCTGTATTGCTAAATATATAGCATCAAATTATCATGTAGCAATACCCTTTAGTATTACTAATGCAGCAGGTGAATATTTAGTTACAAATGTTAAAAATAACGAAGTAACTCTCAGTATCCCAGTATTGTCACGAAAAATAACAAAAAAGAATATAGAATCTGAGTGTAAAACTTACAATGTTGATTTAGTAAATTTTGGTAATCAACATGCCATTGTAAAAGTAACCACTTTAAACTCTGCAAAACTTAAGAAAATCACAGAAAAAATTAAGTCTTCACCTTCATTCAGTGACAACATAAATGTTTCTATTTATAAGATATATAACGATTACTCACTAGAATCTCGTACTCTTGAAAATGGTTCAGGAGAAACCCAAGCATGTGGCAGTAGTGCCTGCGCAATTGCGCTGGCCCACTCCCAAACTACGAATATCAATAAAAAATCTAATCTGGAGATCATTCAGCCAGGTGGGTCTCAGCTCATATCATTTATTGAAGATAACTATTTGTTAGTTTTCGGTAAAACCACAAATGTTTTCAAAGGCACTATAAACCTTAATTATTCGCTAGAATCACTTTTACCATCATGACAAGAATCTGAATAGCAAAGATATTTTAGTAATGCGCCCACAGCTAATATAGGAATCATTACTTCAAAAAATCTAGTTATGTTTATAAGATAAATCAGCTGTTCTTTTGGAAGAACACTTACCAGAATAGCCACTAGTAAAGCAAGCACCACAAAAAAGTACTTGAACATTTGGTTACATGACATTTTTCTACTCCTTTGAATATAGTCCAAGGTAAAACCTACTTAGACATATTAACTCGGGGAAGTAATGCCGTAAAGTAAAATAACCGCAAGATAGTAAATTAACAATATAATATAGACTTTAGAGAAAGTTTTTCCTAGCATGATTGATAGCCATCAGTTATATTAACCTAGTATTTAAAAAGAAGTAGATATATGGTAAAAGCATTAGAAATTCAAAACTGCCGTAAAAAATATAAAACCGGAACTGTTGCCGTAGAAGATATTTCATTAACTGTAGAGTCAGGAGAGTTTTTTGCTTTACTAGGCCCTAATGGAGCGGGTAAAACTACTCTTATTGGTATGATTGCTTCACTGGTAAAACCAAGCTCAGGCATGATAAGAATATTTGGCCAAGAATTGTCCAAAAACCAATTCTTTGCAAAACAAAAACTAGGTATTATGCCACAAGAGGTAAATTTCAATATTTTTCAAAATTCTCTCCAAATACTCGAAAACAATGCAGGCTTATATGGGATTAGCCCCAAAGAAGCAAAAGCAACTATAGAAACACTCCTTCATGAGCTAAACCTATGGGATAAAAGATTATTACCGGTTAGAGCGCTATCAGGGGGGTATAAAAGAAGATTAATGTTAGCGCGAGCCTTGGTCCACAAACCTCAGCTATTACTTCTAGATGAGCCTACTGCTGGAGTTGATGTTGAAACTAGATCATATACATGGGACTTTATAAAAAAAATAAACAGAGAAGGAACGACTGTTATATTAACAACCCATTACCTTGAAGAAGCTGAAAGCTTATGTAATCATGTTGCGATAATAAACCATGGAAAAATGCTACAAAATACAAGTATGAATGATTTACTCAGTAAACTAGAGATTGAATCATTTATTTTATACTTAAAAGAACCATTAGATTCAGCACCAAACATAGATAATATTGATTGTTACTTATTAACTAATAGAGAACTTGAAGTAAGAATTCATAAAGAGAAGTCTATTAGCGAGACTTTAATACAGCTTCAACAAAATGGAATAGAGGTTACCAGTATAAAAAATAAAAGAAATAGATTAGAGGAAATGTTTATAAAACTTACTCAATAATCAGAGGATATATATGCAAACTAAATTGAAAATAAACTCTACTGCTTTTTTTGTCATAGTCAGAAAAGAAATAGCAAGATTTATGCGTATTTGGCCCCAAACCATGCTGCCATCAGTGATAACTACTAGCTTATATTTCCTAATTTTTGGCCAGTTTTTAGGGACAAGACTAGGCACCATCCACGATATCAAATATATGACATATATTGCTCCTGGATTTATCATAATGGTTATTATAACTAATGCCTACAACAATGTAGCATCATCTTTCTTTTCAGAGAGATTTCAAAATAGCCATCAGGAATTCGTTTGGGCTCCAATCAGTCATCATACTATGATTTGTGGGTTCGTAATGGGTGGAGTATTACGTGGCTTATTAACAGGCTTTATGGTTACCTTAATCTCATTATTTTTTACAAAAATTCATTTATCTCATCCATTTATTATCATTTTTATAACTTTGATGACATCATTTCTATTCTCTATAGCAGGTTTTATAAACGCTCTTTTTGCGACTAGATTTGATTCAATAGCAACAATACCTAACTTTGTTTTAACTCCTTTGATTTACTTGGGTGGCGTATTTTACTCCATAGAGCTTCTACCAAATTTCTGGCAAGAACTTTCTCTTTTTAACCCTATTTTATATATAGTCAATGCTTTTAGATATAGTATGCTTGGGGTAGCTGATGTTCCGGTTACAACTGCTGTTACAGCTATTTTTATCATCAGTATAATACTATATGTGATATGTTATTTGCTGGTAAAAAATGGCGTTGGAGTTAAAGAATAGTGACGACAATAAGCAAAGTATTTATTGATAAATTAGAGCTAGAAACCTTTATTGGTTTACATGATTGGGAGAAATCTGCAAGACAAAATGTAATTGCCGATATAGAAATAGGCGTGTTAATGCTAGAAGCAGCAGAAAAAGATGATATATCAAAAAGTGTTGATTATGAAAAATTAGCAACCCATTTATATACTTGGGCTAAACAGCATCGTTGTGAACTGTTAGAGAAATTCGCTTATGCTATTGTTACAGAAATAAAAAGTAAATTTAATAATATTACAAATATTAAGCTTAAGCTCACTAAAAAAGGGGTTGTACCCCACACTGAGGGCTGCGGTGTTATACTAGAGATAAAAATTTAGTATTTATGCAAAATTATACAAGCCAACATATAAAACAAATAATAGCAGAATCAGGCCCTATCTCATTTGCAGAATTTATGCAATATGCTCTATATACACCAAGCACTGGCTACTATATGTCAAATAATTATCAGATTGGCAAAAAGGGTGATTTTCATACCGCACCAGAAATTTCAGCTATGTTTGGTCACTGTATAGCGAATCAAATTAATGAATATATAAGACAAAATAATGAAATATCTATACTTGAACTTGGACCTGGTAGTGGCAAATTAGCAAAAGATATACTAGAAAATATTAAAAAACCTGAGTGCATAAAGAAGTATCTTATGTTAGAGCTTAGCCCTAGCTTAAAAGAAAAACAGAAAGAAACAACTAAGTCTATATCTAAAGTACCAATTTCACATATCAGCAAACTTCCCACTGATTTTAAGGGTATAATAATTGCTAATGAGGTTATTGATGCTATGCCTGTTCATCGTTTTAAAATTGCTAACAAATTGCATGAACAGTATGTTGAACTAAAAAATAACGAATTAATTCCTGTTTTCAAGCCTACTAAAAATAAAGATTTAATAGAGCAAGTATATGCTTTAAACCTTGATTTGCCTCTTGGTTATGAATCAGAAATTAACTTAGCTCTACCAAGCTGGATAAATAGCCTGTCAGATTGTTTAAAACAAGGAATAATTTTACTTATTGATTATGGATATGACCAACAGGAGTATTATCATCCTGAAAGAAATGATGGCACCTTGAAATGTTTTCATCAACAAAAAGCACATAATAATCCATTCATAAACATCGGCTCACAGGACATAACAGCACATGTTGATTTTACAAAAACAGCGAAAGCAGCTCTAAAATCTAACTTAGAAATTGAAGGCTATGTCGAACAGGCACATTTCTTGCTTAACCTTGATTTAATAAATATTGCGCAACAATATTATGCAAAAGATCCGCTAAACAGCGCTAAAGAAATGAAACTACTAACTATGCCGTCTGAAATGGGATCTCTTTGTAAGGTTCTTGGTCTTTCTAAAGGAATAACTAAAACAAGTTTAGCTGGCTTTTGTAACTATAATAAAGTAGAGTCATTATTTAGAATCTGATGGTAAAGTTACTATGGCAACTTACTTTATAGGAGATGTACACGGCTGTTATGACCAGCTAATGAATCTACTAGAACTAATTTCTTATAATAGCAATACTGATACTCTATGGTTTTGTGGAGATTTGGTAAATAAAGGACCAAAGTCATACGAAACTATTAAGTTTGTTATGGATTCTAAAAACACTTATTCTATACTTGGTAATCATGACTTGCACTTTTTAGCATTATCTCAGGGTTTTCTTCCTTCTAATAAATCACATAATTTAGAAAAAATTTTAAACAGTAAACATTGTAATAATGTAATTGAATGGCTTCGTTTTAGGCCATTAACAATGCTTAAAGAAAATTTTCTACTTGTCCACGCAGGCATCTATCCAACTTGGTCAATTGAAACTTCTCAAAAGCTTGCGAAAGAAGTTGAGTCTCTTCTTCAAGGAGGAGCGTGGCTAGAATTATTAAAAAACATGTATGGTAATCAACCAAACTCGTGGGAAGATGAATTAGAAGGCTGGGAAAGAATAAGAACAATTATAAATATTATGACTAGAATGCGCTTTCTTTCTTCTAAACTAGAGCTTGATTTCAATAAAACAGATGCTGAACTAGATAACAAACAGTTAATTCCATGGTTCCAGTTTGTAAATGATAAAATGGACAATTACTCTATTGCCTTTGGCCATTGGGCCTCGCTTCGAGGATCGCTACATAAAAAAGAATATGTAGCATTAGATGGTGGCTGTGTATGGGGAGGTAAACTAATTGCATATAGATTAGAGGATAAAAAATCATTCTTTGTAAAAAATATACTTTAAATAACTTTTTTAATAAAATATAATTTAGATATATTAAATATACTCTTTTATAATAATTATATAGGATAAAACTAGCTAAATTAGGGCTTAGTCATAATAAATTCCTTATCCAAAATGTAAACCAATAGCAAAAATCATGTAAAAATAATATGGCAAGTTATTTGTAATGATTTAAGTATCTAATTTAGGGCTTTTATCCGGGTTATTTCCCAACTCTTTTAAGTCATTTACTTGGTTTAAAGATTGAGGTGCTTGTGCTTTTTTTTCAAAGGTGACTTTAGCAGGTAAATCTGATGAGTGATTAATCTTATAATCACTATCAATAGTTCTATAAACTATCGAAGCTATCGTTGTTGTGACAAAAAATGCCGCTACAATAATCCATAACATACTAGCCATTGGTATGGATAGCGTAACCATATACTTAGTCATTGAGGCTGCTAAAAACTGTCCTATGCAACTCATTGCCGCAATAATAGGAACATATAATGATATTTCATCTTTAGTGAAAATATTATTCTGGAGAGGACTATAAAGTACATCCATAGAAACTACGGACCATAGCTCTGCAAATATATAAAACGAGGAAAATAACCAAAAATTAATGGTTCCAGCTATACCTGTAGGTAAAAGACTAAATAAGAACCCCATCACATGTAAAGAGTTACTAACTGGATATAATAAGGCGAAAGCTACTAGCATTAAGTTGAAAGCAACAATTACGATATAAAAAGTATTTTCCTTAAATGACTCTTTACACTTATTGAATATAAAATGAGTTAAAATTATAGCTGGAATAATTAAAAATTTTAGAACAGGTAAAGCATCAACTCCAGCAGTACTGACAACAAGAGATGTTTTCAGAACAGATAAAAACGTACAGCCAAATACCAGCATTAAGCAGGTACAACCCATTAGCAACATTTTTTTATTCGTAAAGTTGCCTAAGTAATCTGTAAAAAGTTGCCAAGTAGTTTTTTGCTCTACTAATTTTAACTTCGGAGGGGTATTTAAAGCGCCAGTTTTCTTCACTGACTTTATCCAAAACCAGAAGAAAACAGTTACTATCACAGGAAGAAACCATAAAATTCCAGAAATAGAACCGTTATAAGAGAATATAGTTAATATTATTATTAGGGCTGATATTAGACCCTTAACAGGTCTTCCACTGTACATGTTTGTGGTTTGTTGTAATTCTCTTCTATTTTTTTTAACGTCATCCCAAACCTGTAAATTAAAAACGTCGAAAATATTGTAGCGCAAAGCTTTTTGTAAGACATCTATTGTTGCCCCAATCGCAAATGAAAGATATAGAACATTTATATTTGGCAAACCTAACATTGTAAATAATAATAAAATATGAGACGGAAACAATACTGTTGCAAAAAACAGAACTGACAATACAATTAACGTACTTGGTAACAGCAAACCTAAGGTTTGACGAGAC
>JAYYZF010000027.1:0-3597 GCA_036340215.1 Pseudomonadota bacterium
GATCGAATTTAACTTTTGCCATGATAAATCTCCATTAATTAATTAGTTATAATCAAGTATAGCAGATAATTTTTTATTTTGCTGAGATTTTATATATGAGAGTTGATTATTCTTCGTGAGCAAGAATTGCTGCTTTCATTCGCTCGAATCCTTCTTTCAGTCTTTTTTTGCTTATGGCAAATGAAATTCTAATATTCTGTGGTGAGCCAAATGCACTACCTGGGACAACAGATATATGTGCTTTCTCTAGAAGGAACTCGGCTAGTTCTACGTCATTTTTAAGACCAAGTTTTTTGATTAGCTTAGTCACTTTCGGAAAGATGTAAAAGGTTCCATTGGATGGAGTTAACTCAATTTCTGGTATTTCAGCTAGAACTGAGCTAATAAAGTTATAGCGACTATGATATGCTTGTACCATCTCTTTAACAGTGTTTTTTTCAGTTGCTAGTGCTTCAGCTGCAGCTGCTTGAGATATTGAGCAGGGGCTTGATGTTGTTTGAGATTGGAGTTTAGTCATGGCTTTTATAATTTCATTATTACCAGCCGCATATCCAATTCTCCAACCAGTCATGGCATATGTCTTGGATACACCATTAATTAACACAGTTCTATCTTTCAAATCTGGAGCTACATTTAAGATATTACAAAATGTACTTCCAGGCCAAATAATATGTTCATATATATCGTCACTCAGAATAATAATTTCAGGATATTTCCTTAAAACTTCAGCTAGACTGCTTAATTCTTCTGAGGTATACACCATGCCAGTTGGATTACTAGGACTATTCAAAATTAGCATTTTGGTCTTTTTAGATATTGAGGACTCTAATTTTTCAGAGCTTAGTTTGAAACAATCAGCTTGCTTAGTTTTAGCTATTACAGGTTTCGCTTCTGCTAGGCGACACATTTCAGGGTATGATGTCCAGTAGGGCGAGGGAATTATTACTTCGTCACCTGGATTTAATGTTGCTAGCATGAGATTAATTATTGCTTGTTTTGCACCACATGATGCCATCACCTCATCTTCGGCATAAGTTAGAGAATTTTCTCTTTCAAACTTTCTTATTATTTCACGCTTTAGTGAAGCTGTACCAGAAACGGCAGTATACTTTGTATGTCCTTCATGAATGGCGTCAATACCAGCAGCTTTGATATTCAAAGGTGTATCATAATCAGGCTCACCAACATTCAAGCCAATAACATCAACCCCAGTGGACTTTAATTCTTTAGCTTTGGCTGCAACAGCCATAGTTGCTGATTCTTTGATTTTTTTTACTCTTTTTGCTAGCATAGTAGTCACGTTTATCCATATTTTGATTACGATTTAGACTACTGCATTTGTTGACATATGTCAAAATTATTAAATCCAACAAAGTTAATAAAGGCTTAAAAATGGACAAAAAAGAGTTTAAACTCATCTCTCCTTTCAAACCCGCTGGAGGCCAACCTAAAGCTATTGCTACCCTTGTAGATGGTATAGAGTCTGGTTTATCTTGCCAAACTTTGCTAGGAGTTACTGGATCTGGGAAAACTTTTTCTGTTGCGAATATAATCTCAACGTTAAACAGACCTGCTCTAATAATGGCACCAAATAAAACTCTAGCAGCTCAAATATATGGAGAAATGAAAGGTTTTTTCCCAAATAATGCTGTTGAGTATTTTGTTTCTTACTATGATTACTATCAACCAGAAGCATATGTGCCAAGTAGTGATTTATTTATCGAGAAAGATGCAGCTATTAATGAACATATTGAGCAAATGAGATTATCTGCAACAAAAGCAGTTTTAGAAAGATCTGATACGATAATTGTTTCAACTGTTTCAGCTATATACGGTCTTGGTGATCCTAAAGATTACTTATCTATGGTTTTGCATGTCAGTTGTGGTGAACAAATTGAGAGGGGCGAGATTTTAAGTAAGCTAGCAAAGATGATGTATATCAGAAATGACTATGAGTTTCAGCGTGGCAACTACCGGGTAAGAGGTGATGTCATTGACATTTATCCAGCAGAATCGAGTGACAATGCTATTCGGCTCTCAATGTTTGATGATGAAATCGAAAAAATATGGAGCTTTGATCCTTTAACTGGTCACATTGAATATTCTATGCCTAGAACTACCATTTTTCCTAAAACACACTATGTTACTCCAGATGCCAAGATACAAGCGGTAGTGAGTCAAATACAGGAAGAGCTAGTTAGCAGGCTAAAAGAGCTTAAAGATTCTGAAAAATTACTCGAGGCTCAACGTTTAGAGCAGCGAGTAAATTATGATATTGAAATGTTTAAGGAATTAGGTTACTGCCAGGGAGTAGAGAATTACTCTCGTTATCTGTCAGGTCGTACCACTGGAGAAGCCCCACCAACCTTGCTTGATTATATGCCACCAGAAAGTCTCCTAATACTTGATGAGTCCCATGTTACGATACCCCAGTTGGGTGCAATGTATATGGGCGATAAGGCGCGTAAAGAAAACTTGGTTAATTACGGCTTTAGGCTTCCCTCAGCATTAGATAATAGACCTCTGAAATTCGAGGAATTTAATAGCTTTAATTTTCAAAAATTATTTATATCAGCCACACCTGGTAAATATGAAAAAGCACATGCCGATGCTACTGTTGATCTAGTGATACGCCCAACAGGATTAATTGATCCAAAAATTGAAATAAGGTCAGTTTCAATTCAGGTAGATGATTTAGTGGCTGAGGCTAGAGTGAGAACAGCTAAAAATGAACGTGTTTTAGTGACTACTCTAACTAAAAAAACCGCAGAAAGTTTAACGGATTACTTACTTGAGACAGGTATAAAAACCCGCTATCTACACTCAGATGTTGATACGGTTGAGCGCGTTGAAATTTTACGAGACTTGCGCTTAGGAGTGTTTGATGTTCTTGTAGGTATAAATCTTCTAAGAGAGGGGCTTGATTTGCCAGAAGTCTCTCTAGTTGCTATCTTCGATGCCGATAAAGAAGGTTTCTTACGTTCTACAGGTTCGTTGATTCAAACTATTGGACGTGCTGCAAGAAATGCATCAGGTCTTGCTATTCTGTATGCTGATAAAATTACTAACTCAATTCAGGCAGCACTTCAGGAAACCGATAGACGCAGGTCATTGCAGGAAGCCTACAACTTAGAACATAATATTACCCCAGCTACCGTTAAAAGAGCAGTTGCTGATATTATGCAAGCAAACACTGAAGAAACTATTTCTCAAGAGCAATCTATTACAGATGTGAAGGAGTATCTAGCATTAAGTGCTAAAGATCTTGGTAAAAAATTAGCAAAGTTAGAAAAAGAGATGCATGATTTTGCCTCTGATCTTAATTTTGAAGAAGCTGCAAAAATAAGGGATAAAATAAAAAAGATAGAAGAAAATATGTAATAAGTTATTTTACTGTAAATACAACTATATATTCACATTATTTTAAACATGTTAGCTTAGTTTATAGATTAAAATAGGCCAGCTAATGTGGACTTTACTTTATGGTATCATTTTTTCAATAATAGTTGTTGGTGTGGTTCCAATCGTAACTTACAAGATAACTTTTATATTAATCTTATCTTCAATTACTTTACTTTCTTTTTACTTTAATAAAAA
>JAYYZF010000028.1:0-9325 GCA_036340215.1 Pseudomonadota bacterium
TTCATTTTATCTAATTGATATCGCTATTAAACTGCGTTAACAAATCAGCTTGATGCTCTTGCTGTAACTTAGATATTACTTCTGTAAGATCCCCCTCAATTATCTCATTGAGTTTGTATAAGGTTAAGTTAATTCGGTGATCTGTTACTCTCGATTGTGGGAAGTTATATGTTCTTATTCTTTCAGATCTGTCCCCACTTCCAACTAGCATCCTTCTTTCCTGAGATTGTTTCTGCTGCTGCTCAGCCCTCTCCTTTGCTAAAATTTTTGCCTGTAACAAGCTCATGGCTTTAGCTTTATTTTTATGCTGTGACCTCTCATCCTGACATTCGGATACTACTCCTGTTGGAATATGAGTTATTCTCACAGCAGAGTCAGTTGTATTAACGTGTTGGCCACCAGCACCAGATGCTCTATATGTATCTATCTTTAAATCTGCAGGAGATATTTCGATATCTTCAATTGTATCAACCTCAGGCATAACTGCCACGGTACACGCAGAAGTATGAATTCTTCCTTGAGACTCTGTGTCAGGTACCCTTTGAACTCTATGACCACCAGATTCAAACTTAAGGTGAGAATACACATCTTGGCCTAAAACCTTAATTATTACTTCCTTAAAACCTCCATGGTCCCCATCTTGGAGATTAACTATCTCAATACTCCAGTTCTTACTCTCAGCAAACCTCGCATACATTCGATATAAATCTCCGGCAAAAATAGCTGCCTCATCGCCTCCGGTACCAGCTCTTATCTCAAGAAAAATATTTCTATGATCATCAGGGTCCTCGGGTATTAAAGCAAGATGGATTTGATTAATTACTTCAACTTGATCATTTTGAAGTTGCGATATTTCTTCTTCTGCCAACTGCCTAAGTTGCTCATCATCATCCTGCAATAAGTTTTTTGATTCCTTTAAAGCATCCGTATTATCGGAGTAAGTATTATAAAGAGTAACTATATTCGCTAGTTTGGCATACTCTTTCGAAAGCTTTTGAAATTGTGATTGATCAGCAATAATATCAGGATCTGACATTTGCCCTGATAATTCACTCAATCTTGCTTTCATAGATTCAAGCTTATTTATTAATGATTTTGATATATCCATGTTCTCATTTACCCGGTAATTCAAGAAAATCTTTTGTTAGCTTCAGTATATCGCCACGCTCAGCAACAATTGCTTTACGTATACTTAAAGTTGGTTTATGTAATATCTTATTTGTTAATTGCCTTAGTGCTAATTCAAGCACATAATTTGCATCTTTTCCATGCTTAAGTGCATTTTTAGAGCTTTCTAAAACTTCATCACGAATATTCTCAACGTTACACCTAAAGTTTTTTAAAATTTCTAAAGACGCCATATCCTCAAATTGCTTGAAGCATTGTTTAGCCTCATGAGCGACAATTAGTTCAGCATCCTTCGCTGCTTGCTTTCTATTATTTAAACTTTTTTCAATGATATCATGTAAATTGTCGATATTATATAAATAGACATCTTCTATATCTTTAACTTCAGGCTCAATGTTTCTGGGAACTCCTAAATCCACTAGCAGAAGAGTCTTATTTACATTACTATTGTCCTTAAAGCGTCTTTCAATCATGCCTTTACCAATTATAGGTAAAGGTGAACTAATCGCTGAGATTATGATATCAACTTCCTGTACTTGAGAGGTTATATCAGAAAAATGTATTGGCCTTAGAGAAAACTTTTTTGCTAATTTCTCAGCATTCTCATATGTTCTATTCGCGATTATAATTTCAGCAAAATTAACGCCTATAAAATAAGTAATAATTTTAGATATAGTATCTCCAGCGCCTATTAGGAGAATTTTTTTATTTTTTAAATTAAAAACTGACTTAGCTAAATTTAAAATAACGTTAGCATAGCCAAGAGAATTATTTTCGAGATCACTATCATTTCGAACCTGTTTAGCAAGAAAAAAAATCTTAGACATAACTTTGGTTAAATAATCTCCAAGTAAACTGTAGTTAGCAGCTAAGTTGAATCCCTGTCTTAATTGTCCAAAAACTTGGGTTTCACCTAGTACCATAGAGTCCAAACCAGAAGCCACACGTAATAAATGCGTGAAAGCATCTAAACCCTGATAAATATATGCATACTTAGTCATGAGATTGAAATCTATATTTTTATATAGGGAAAACTCTTGCAAAACTCGTCTTGGGTCATCACAAGTACATATTATTTCTAGACGATTGCATGTAGCTAATATGAAACCACCTTGAACTAAAGACATATTTACTAAATTTGATACTATATTAACTTGCTCATCGTTTGAACATGCAAGCTGTTCTCGAAATTCAATAGATGTTTTTATATGATTGAAGCCAACAATGACCAAAGACATTAGATACCCAAATAAAAAGAATAATATAACATGTTAACAATACAAAAAAAACAATATTTGTTAATAATATAAAGGCTATTTAACTATTAGCAAATAAAAATATTAGCCATTTAAAATCGCTACGCTATAATAAAAATATGTATGTTTCGCATTCCCCATATCAAACTCGCAAAACTATTCTAAAAATAACTTTTTACTTAGTATTATTGTTATTTACTTCTAGCTGTACAAGAGTTGACTATAGCTGTGATGATATCCCATCCTGGAATTCTTATAAATCTGAAGTAAGTAAGATAGAAAATTTTACGCTAAAAGGTAAAATAAAAGTAAAATATGATAAACAAATTTCCACAGCAAATTTTATACTCGAGCAAAATAAGTCTAAATTCAGCAACTTAATTATGGGGCCTTTCGGTATAACACTCGCAAATATAACAGGGGACGACAAAAAAGAAACTCTAGTATTATCTGAAGATAACAAAAGTATAAGTCTTCGTGATTACATGCTAAAGAATTTTGGAGCAAATATTAAACACCAAGATCTATCCCAAATACTGAGAGCTATCCCTCTTAAATATTCATACTCTACTTATGAAAACGGCTATCCAAAATCACAAACCACAAAAGGTTTTACTGTAAATTGGGAAAAATATAGCTGCATAAATTCTGTGTACTTACCTAAGAAAATAAATATTGCACTTACACCAAAAGCAAAAGTTACAATATTAATTCAAGATTTTGCGATAAATTAAAAATAAAACATTTTAACCTTGATTTTAAATGAAAAAAAACAGTATTCTAATGCCAAGTTTTAGGAATTACTTGAGAATAGTAGTGTTTAGATTAAGTTATAAAAGTAGTTTTGTTGCAGCTATGAAGTTACGAGAAGTTGCAGGACCTTGCGGGAAACTGCATGGGCATACGTATGAGGTTGAAGCAACAATTAAAGGTAACGAATTAAATAAAGATGGAATGATTTATGATTATCATATCCTCCGCGACAAGATCAATAATATTATTTCAAAACTTGATCACATCTACCTGAATGAACTTGAGTATTTTAAAAACGTGCAACCAACATCAGAAAATATTGCTAAATATATTTTTACACAACTTGATGAAGAAATACTCGAAACCTCTATTGCAATAGAGTCAATAACAATTGTAGAAGATAGAAATGTTAGAATTAGCTACTCCGAAGATTAAAAAAGACCTATCTCTAAAAATAAATGAAATATTTTACTCTATCCAAGGGGAGTCAAATAGCTCTGGTTACCCTACCCTATTTATCAGACTTACAGGATGCCCACTGAGATGTAATTATTGTGATACTAGTTATGCTTTTTCTGAAGGTAAGATGATGAGTATTTCTGACATTTTAGCAGCAGGACAAATATACAAACCATCATTTATTACAGTTACAGGTGGGGAACCATTAGCCCAAAGAAATTGCTTAGAATTATTAAAATTACTCTGTGATAAGTATGAAAATGTTTCATTAGAAACAAGCGGTGCTATTTCTACTCGTGATGTTGATTGTAGAGTAAGAAAAATTATTGATATAAAAACACCAGACTCAGGTGAGGAAAAAAAGAACTACCTAAAAAATCTTAATTACCTACAAGATAAAGATGAACTTAAGTTTGTTATATGTAGTAAATCTGATTTCCTCTGGTCTGTAGACTTCCTCAAAAAATTTAATATTGACCTGTCTCAAGTAACCTTCTCACCATCACATGAGCAAATTAATATAAAAGAATTAGCAGAGTTAATGTTAGAGTTCAACGTGAAAGTCAAACTCCAATCTCAACTACATAAAATTATTTGGGGAAATGTGCCCGGTAAATGAACATAATGTTTTTATAAAAAACCGTCTCTAAGATGAATAAAGTGGAACTATAAAACCTGCGTAACATAATAAACAGCCAAGAATAAGGCCAAAGACTGCAAATAATATTGGAATAAAAGTCATATTTGACTTCATTAGCTTTACCCACATATGCACACACCAAATTCTGAAAACACCAACTAGAAACAAAATCCAACCTATGATAGTTAAAACAGGCCAACCCTGTATAAAATCACTAGGGAAATTTATAACAATACTTCCAACTAAAACTGGTAGGACTCCTCCCAAAATAAACCCAGTTGGGTGGCCTATCATTTCTCTTGCCATTCTCTCGTAATGGCTTAAGTGGAAAAGGAAGCCTAAAGATATTACAATTGTAGTTACTCCAAAGGCCCGTGTAACAGAAAGATAATCCATGTTTTACTCCTTTTAAATTATTCAAACATACTCTCTATATTTTAGAAATTAGTGAGCCATAAAATAGTTCAAATTAGCCATAATCCAGATAGAACCACCAACTACGATAAACGTTACTATTCCAGTAAACAAAAAACTGAGGATATTTATCATTCCTTGGTTTGTAGAACTCTTCAATCTTAAAAAACAAACAACCTGAACTAAAAATTGAATAAAAGCCGTTACAAACAAGATAACCCATAAATATGGTTTAGATGTTACCTTATGCATAACAGCATAAAATGGTATTAAGGTTAGAATGATACAGAGTAAAAAACCTGAAAAGTAAACACTAAATGATTTACTTTGCATACCATAATCTACTGCTCTTGTTGAATTACCCATCATACAGCTCCAAGCAAATAAACTATTGTAAATACGAATATCCAAACTATATCTAGAAAATTCCAGAATAAACCTAAATATGTTAAACGGCGGTGTGTTGCCTGACAAAGCCCCATTTTCAATATTTGGACTATAAGAACTAGTATCCACAATAAGCCAGCCGCAACGTGAAGACCGTGAGTTCCGACTAAAGTAAAAAAGGCTGAGGCTGCTGCACTCACATCCCACTTATAACCTAAGTGGACTAAATGGATAAACTCACTTATTTCCATGTATATAAATGCTCCCCCAAGAATCAGGGTAATAAATAGCAATATAGAAGTGGCAACTTTTTTATTTTTATAGCTCAGAATCATAGCCATACCGAAAGCGAAATTACTGAAAAGTAAAAACATTGTTTCACCCAAAACGTAATGTAAGTCAATCAGGGGAGCAAGTGCGGGCCCATATGATTGTGGCTGGTGCAAAACAACATAAGCTGCAAATAATGAGGCAAAGAGTATACAGTCGGTCATTATATATAACCAGAACCCTAATATATCTATTGCGTCTGTATGGTGCCCATGCCCATGATGAGTATTACTTGTCATGATTTTAATTCCGCAAAATGAATGTTCTCTACTGCTTCAACTTCAGCAGCCTTGAGATAATAATCAGTCTCAAGGTTAAAACTTTTAATTATAATAGTCAAAATAATGGCAAAGATAGCAAGGATTGCAGGTATCCACATGTGCCACACCATGGCAAAACCAAAAACTGCGGCAAAAACACTTATTATAAAGCCTACCGGAGTGTTCTTGGGCATATGAATATCATCATAACTCTCATGCTGTGGCTTATTAAGCCCCTTCTTTTTCCACTTTTCTTTTTTATACCAAAAGTCATCAATTTTCGAAACTTTAGGTATGTGAGCAAAATTATAAAAAGGCGCAGGAGATGAAAGTGACCACTCAAGGGTGCGCCCATCCCATGGATCTCCTGTTTTATCACGCAACAGATCTCTATTCCTTATACTGTATATTAGCTGCCAGATCTGACATAGAAAGCCAGAAAATATAAGTAAAGCCCCGAATGCAGCAACAATTAAATATGGTTGGAAATCAGCATTCTCAAAACGATAATTTCTTCTCATAGCTCCCATCAAGCCAAGTGGGTACAAAGGCATAAATGCTATGTAAAATCCAACTAACCAAAAATAAAATGCTATTTTGCCTCGTTTCTCATCTAGCATAAAACCAAAAACCTTTGGAAACCAATAGGTAACCCCAGCAAAGAAACCAAACAATACACCGCCTATTATAACATTATGGAAGTGAGCCACTAAGAATAAGCTGTTGTGTGTTTGGAAATCTACTGGAGGAACTGCCATAACAACTCCAGCAGCACCACCTATCGCAAAAGTTGTAAAGAAAGCCATTATCCAGAGCATTGGAGTTGCAAAGTGGATATCACCACGGAACATTGTAAATAACCAGTTAAAAACCTTAACTCCTGTAGGAACTGCTATAATCATGGTAGTAATACCGAAAAATGCATTTACATTTGCACCAGCGCCCATGGTGAAAAAGTGATGTAACCAGACTACAAATGCTAAGAAACCTATTATTAATATGGCCCAAACCATGGTTGCATACCCAAATAATCTCTTTCTAGAAAAAGTGGCCACAATTTCTGAAAAAACACCAAAAACAGGTAATATCAATATATAGACTTCTGGATGACCCCATGCCCATATCATATTAATATACATCATAATGTTTCCCCCCATATCCTGGGTGAAAAAGTGCATATTCATAGTTCTATCCAATGCAAGCAACGCAAGAGTTACAGTTAAAATTGGAAATGCTAATGCCACTAATATCATTGCACAAAAACTTGCCCAGACAAAAATGGGCATTTTCATTAAAGTCATCCCCGGACAACGCATTTTCAAGACCGTGACTATAAAATTTATACCAGCAAGTAAGCTCCCTACTCCAGAAATTTGTAATATCCATATAAAGTAATCAACACCAACATCAGGACTGTACTTAAGACTAGAAAGTGGCGGGTATGCTAACCACCCTGCTCTTTCAAAATTACCGATCATCAAGGTTATCATGATAAGTCCAGCTGAGACTGCTGTTAACCAAAAACTCAAAGAATTGAGATACGGATAGGCAACATCCCTAGCACCTATTTGCAGAGGTAAAATTAAATTTATCAAACCAAAAATAAGAGGCATAGCAACGAAGAATATCATTATAACACCATGCTCAGAAAAAAATTGATTATATAATTCAGGAGCCATAAAACCTACCTTTCCAGGTCCAACAGCTACGGCCTGCTGTGATCTCATTATCATTGCTTGTATCAATGCTCTAAAAAACATTACAAAAGCAAGAATCACATACATGATCCCTATTTTTTTATGATCAACGCTACAAACCCACTCTTCCCAAAGATAACGCCATTTTTTCAAATAAGTTATCGCACCGATAATAAAAGCACCCCCAGAAAATAGGACACCACCGCCTAAGTACAAAGTAAGAGCATCTTTTGGAAATACATCTAGTGATAACTTACCTAATATTAATTTTTCTAACATAAACTCTGTACCTCAAAGGAAAAAGTTAGTGCAACCAACTATCTTTCTCCATATATTGCATTATTATCTTCATGAAAAAGTCTTCGGGAATACCAGCATAGTGCTCTACAGGAGCAGCTATGGTAGGTTTATACAACTCTTTATATGTTTCTAGCCCCAAAGGACTAGCAGTCAACTTAACATTACTAACCCAGCTTTGAAACTTTTGCTTGCTGACAACATGTGCCTTAAAGTGCATGTCTGAAAAACCATCTCCGTTTAACTGAGTATTTAACCCATCGTAAATTCCCTCGTTTTCAGTGTACAGAAATTGTCGAGTTCTCATACCAGCCATGGCATAAATCTGACCACCAAGTTGGGGAATACTGAAGGCACTCATCGGAGCATCAGCTGTAATGTGGAACTCTACCTGTTGTCCAACTGGGAAGTACACCTCGTTAATACTAGCTATATTTTCTTTGGGATAAATGAAAAGCCACTTCCAGCGCAAAGCCACAGCCTCAATGACTTCTTTCTCACCACCAGGCACTATCTCTTTGTAAGGATCAAGCTCGTGGGTTTGCTGCCACGTTATGATACTTAAAATTAATATTATTATAGCAGGGATCCCCCACCAAAAGCACTCTAACAAAGTATTATGAGACCATTCTGGGGTATGAGGCCAGCGTCTATTCTTCTTACTAAATTCAAAACCAAAAGCCAGACTCATTACTATAACAGGCAAAACAACAATGAGCATCAAGGCTATAGTATCAAAAAATAACTTATGCTGTTGTTGGGAAATGGTTCCCCTAGGAGTTAGAAAACCTGTTGCATGAGCTGCTGTTATAAACAGGAAAAGAAGCAGTGCTGTAGTAACTTTTTTTACTCGCATCAGAGACCAAAGATTAGAAGAATTTTTTTACATTTCTATTTTAATTTGTGATGGAGTTAAATGCAAATAATTATCTACCAAATACCTTTTTTAATTCGTACAAGGCCTGACCAAGCCCAACAGGGGAATATATTTGCCTTGCAAATAAAAACAAAATTCCAGTAGAATGTGAATATCTGTTAGCAACATAGAAACTTAATAATGATAGAAAAGAAGTATTTTAATTATACATTCAAAGGGTATTACCTCCGAGCAAGCTACCTCAACACATTTCTGGTTGCAGTACTTGTTCCCATATTTCTAGTAACCGGATTATGGCAATTAAACAAGGCACAAGAAAAGCAAAAAATTCTTAATCACTTCGATATTAATGCAACTCAACCAAAACTTAAATTAGCCGAAATACCTAAACCAATAACACCGTATTTCAACTATCACACTATCGAAGAGGAAGGGCATTACGACCAAGGACATCAATTTCTTGTTGAAAGCAAGCGAGTAAAGGGAAAATCTGGGTATGAAGTTATCACTCCATTTTTTGTTGAAAGTAGTGGCAAAATAATCTTGGTCGATCGTGGATGGGTACCATTAGACTCAACCGATATTCCAGCTATAAACGAAAGAACTAATATAACCATAACCGGAAAAACATATATGAAACTTAACCAGAAGGAAAAAGAGATAGAAGCCATTAACAACAACTGGCCACTCATAATCCCAACTATTGAAATTCCAACTATGGGTAGAAAATTAAACTTACAAGTAGAGCCTTTTATTCTCCTTCTCAATCCAGGAGAAAAATATGGCTTTGTTAGAGATTGGCAGAAAATATCTATGATACCAAACAG
>JAYYZF010000029.1:0-2218 GCA_036340215.1 Pseudomonadota bacterium
TAGCTCTATGACATTAATCAAGGAAGCATAATATTCATAAAAAAAGGAGATTTTATGATAGCAAGAAATAGCGCGAACAATGTCAACCTATATGATTGGCCACAATCTGCAGATGGTCAAGAAACATTCCCTCTAGATGGAAATTCCAAAACATCATATGATAACTATCTTGATAAATTGAAAGCTTGTATGGATAGTTTTTCTAATGAAACTAATATAAATCCATTAATAAATAAAGACTGGCAACGCACTGTTATAGAGCTATATAAAGAAATTGTAAATGATGCTTTTATTCACTTTAATGTACAATGGCCCAAGGGTATGGAAATTTGCATATCTGGGTCTTTGGCAAAAAACCAAGCATCTCCTTTTTGTGATTTAGATTCTTTTGTTATTTACCCTAATAACGATACTAAAGATCAGTGCCAACAAGTTTTTGAAGCTGTTGATAATGTTTTTATGAGAATTTTCATTGATGAAAACATTCTCCCCCCTGACCCAGTTGGACTAACACCAAAAACACAAGCAGGAAGTGTAGATCAACTTAAAGAATTTATTGACAGTGAGAATTGCATTGACCCTAGTATGTTTAAACGTAATTTATCTATGTCTAGGTCTATTACAGGAGATGGATCCCTACTGGTAAAGCTTAAAAGACTCTTACCTATAACTCCATTAGAATTGTATTCTAAAGTAAAAGACTTCCAATCTCCTAGAGACGGAGCTGAATGTATTAATCTTAAAGCTCATATTACTCGCCCTTTTGACTTTTTCGTAACAGCGATAAGACTTGAGCACCCTGACAAATTTCCCTCCTATATTGGTGATTTTTTAGAATTCGACCAATTCATAAAAGTAGTTCAAGATAATAAGCTACTGGATACTAAAATAGTCCAAGCACTTATGAATACTAATATGGCTATTAATAAAAGAGTCAACAAACATTTACAACACTCAAGAGAGTGGGACAAAACTTTTTCTATAGACAGCGATGAAAATAAGTTATTATTAAAAAATGTTGAAACTCTAAGAGAATACGCCAGATTAAAAACAGAAGCTACAAATGATTCACTAATACCAGCTTCTAACATATCGCTAACACAAGCTCCTAATATATTAAGAACACAAAAAAGTTCTCTAGCATTTAAAAATAACATAACTAAAGCTTCTGGTGTAGTTGGTACTGCTGGCATTGGAATTGGAACTGCAACTTTATTAAAAGTAGCAGCATTAACAGCTGTTATAAGTAACCCTGTTGCAATTAGTATAATTGCATTAGGTACTGTTATTTGTATTGCGGCTGCGAAATATTATTTCAACAATAAAGCAACAACACAAACCCACATACAACCTGAAATTAGATATACTAATAACAGCCCCTCAATCTAAAAGCCTAGTATAAACACTAGAAAAAGCAGACTCGGCTTTACTAGTAAGCTGAGTCAAAACTCCTTTTTTCTCTTTATAAGTAATCTCGTATAAATCTTTTCCTTTAGAATAAGCATTCATGATTTCTTCATCGCTAGTACCTAATCTGTCAACTAATTTTAAATCTAAAGCATCAGATCCCAGCCAATACTCACCAGTTGCAACTTTTGAGATATTTAATTTTGGGCGGTATTTACTTACAGCATTTTTAAATAATTGATGCACCTGCCCTATTTCTTGGCTAACTTTTTTTCTATCTGCATCTGTGTTTTTACCAAACATAGTAACAGTCCGTTTGAATTTACCTGATGTGATCTGCTCAAATTTCACACCTTTTTTATCTAAGACTTTATGAAAATTTGGCAACTGCATTATAACTCCTATAGAGCCAATAATAGCAAAAGGTGCGCATACTAATTCATCAGCAACTACTGACATCAGATATCCGCCACTTGCTGCTACTTTATCTACAACTATAGTTAATTTTAAACATATTTCTTTAAGACGAACTAACTGACTCATAGCTAAACCATAAGAATTAACCGCCCCGCCACCGCTTTCTACACAGCATATCACTTCATCTTGTTTTTGAGCCACTTGAATAATCGCACTAATTTGCTCTCTAAGACCACTGACTGCGCTAGCTTGAATATCCCCTTGAAACTTAATAACAAATACTTTTGATTTACGCTCTGGCAATATCAAATTTATGTTTTTATTTTTTGCTTTATCTTTTTTTAAATTAGATTTTTTTTCTTTTTTTTCTTGTTTTACTAATAACTTTCTATTT
>JAYYZF010000030.1:0-12763 GCA_036340215.1 Pseudomonadota bacterium
AATATTTCGCATGCCCACTTAGAAAGTAAGATTCTACTTAGAATTGTCCAATTACATTTTCCAGGCCTTTCGTATAGTAAAGAAACATCAACTTTTCCTAAGATAAAATATTGTTGTATATGTTTATTTGCTATCATACTTCCGATAGTGCTATCTGATAGAGCATTTTTTAGACTATTAATATCACATGATTTTCTTTTTATACAGTTTTGTAGCCAGGGAAACTGGACTAATTCTATATTAACTTTTTTCGCCTTGAATAATTCTTGTACTTCATCATCCTGCAGTGCCTCAACCTGGAAATTATTTAAATCACGTGCTTCTTTAAATGATAATTTACTTGTTATTATCAAGTCATATATTACATCGTTAGTAATGGAGTTCTTAGAATCATAGTTAAGTATTTTAAATTCATGTTCTGTAATATATTCATTTTTTACATAGAAGTTTAATTTTTTCTCGTTGCTAGTCATTGTTTATCATAGGTTGTTATGCGCGAAAATAATAACGTAATTAAATTTTCAAGTCTATTCTAAATATTATTTTAAAAATAAATAATAATTTTCAGTTAAGATTCATTAAAGCATTAAAATTATATAATTTTAAAAGTGCAAACTAATTACTTACAAGCTAGTTTGCTAATTTTTAATTTGAGCCAGACATATAGTTATGAAGTGCTGTATCCATATTCTTAATAATTTTATACATTGCTGACTTCTTCTCTTCAAGCTCAGTTATTAGACTTGAAGATTTTGTGAACAAGATCTTTTCTTTTAAGTTCTTGTTTATGTGAATCTGCTCTTTAATTTCAGCTAGGAGGAAAATATTAGCTTTAGCTATATCGCTAGCACTAGAATATCTAATTTTCTGTTGCCAAGGGTTAATAGAGTTATTCGGTCCTGGTCTTACTCTCCAGGTTGCTTGCATATTTTCCAGCTCAGCAGTTGAACATTCTTGTCCAGCAGTTAAATTCCAATTTGTGTCAATATTTTGGTATGGGGTTACAAATTTACAGTCATTAGAGCTTGTAGTACTATTTAGTCCATTTGTGCACTTATGTTCGTATTGTAAGCTATTTAACACTGTAGGAACTTTGATGATATCACTTCTATTAGCCAATAAATCTCGTAGATTCTGGAGAGCTAATGATTTCTTTGCAATAAAGTTTTTAACAACAGTATTATAAATTTTTTGATATGCTGTTATTTGCGGCTCTAATACAACCCTAGTATTAGATATTAAAGGAATATTAGCTCCATAGTTACTAATATTATTTTGATTATTAACAAGACCAAAAGAGCCACCTTGAGCTAAAATACCACTATCAAATGGAATATTTACTGAAAAAAGTGATGGTGCTTCCACAGATTGTGATAATTTATTTATCATATCACTGCTTATGGCATTCATTGTAGCTAATTGATATTGATTTTTTTGGCTACATTGCAAGGATGAGGTTAAATTAGGAACACCAAAACTATCCATTTGTATAAGCTGGCTGAGGGTAAAACCATTATTCATAAAGTACTTTTGGTCACTGTAGCTTAAATTAGAGTTTTGTTTCTCAGATTCACACTGATCAATCAGACCATTGAATTTAATAATATTTATTTCCAATATCTTCTTTTTTAATTCTTTTATATAACCCAACATTGTATTTATTTGCCCTTTAACATCATCAGTGGTAGGGCAGCTACTACCTGAGCAAGATGCAATTAAGCAGTTGCTTGGAAAACTCATGCCAACATTAACCCCATACGCAGATAGATCAGTCATTAAAATATTATTAAGCTGAGTGTTGGCCTCGGAATACAAAACACTATTATTCTGATTATTATTAATAAAATCATTTAGTAATTGCGATACTTGTGTTGCTATAGTTTTTTGTACATAAAAGAGTTCACAAGCTCCAATAGGAGCACTACAAGCTTGTAAACTATTCTTCATCAGGTTGCTGCTACTATTTGAACCACCCCCAGATGAGCTTGGTAGTGAGCTTG
Source organism: Pseudomonadota bacterium (assembly GCA_036340215.1). Taxonomy (GTDB): domain Bacteria; phylum Pseudomonadota; class Gammaproteobacteria; order Comchoanobacterales; family Comchoanobacteraceae; genus JABJPE01. The sequence continues at coordinate 2,001 of JAYYZF010000030.1, forward strand.
ATGCAGTAGATGTTGTGGTATTGCTAGAGCTTGATGATGATGAACTTGATGAACTAGGCATAGTATTTTTACAGCCATTAAGAGCAATTTCAGCTGCAGCAAGATTTATAAATACTTGGGTACTATCTAAGCCACCCGTTGAAGAACTAGAATAAGTGGGGTTTTTATTACAAAGAGAATTTTGTAGTATATCAGAATAATTTATTTGGCCAACTAATTCATTACTGTTTTGTGAGGTGCTTGCTTGCACTGAAGCGTTTGAACTGTTTGAAGTACTTGATGCAACAACGCTTGATCCAGAGGAGGGAAACATTACACTACCGTTAGATGGAGGATTAACAATTATTGGATATAAAACTGAATTAACAATTTTTTGTACTATTTCTTTCCTATTGTAAACAATAGGAGTTTCCATCATTGGCACTCCTATTATTGTTTCTGTATTCATTATTCTTTGTGGTTTTTTCATACTTCTAGCCAAGCTTGTTACAGCTTCAGTGGTTAAAGTAAAGATTTCCTCAGGGCTCGAGTTAAACTTTTTTGTCACAGTATCAGCAATCTGTCCTTCAATCACTCCTGATACTATACCATCACTAATTTTACTCAAACTCTTATTTGCAACACTTGTTGGGGTAGGATTATACTTGTTTAGATCTAAAGGGTTACAATATTGTTTAGTATTAGAGCTTGAAGCACCAACTTCTTCACAACAAAGTATAGTTAAGATCGTTGCCATTAATAATCTTAAAATTTTAGGCATATTTTTACTCCTTTAGCAGAGAATATAAAGTGTAAAAGCAGATTAGCTACCACTATTAGCGCCAGAAGGCTGGCTATCACCACCACCTCCAATCATCCAGCTTTTTACAGCTTTTACCATATCACTATGAACAGTTGTCAAGTTACCTACATTCTTCCCAAGTACTTGGAGTAAGTTTATTGATTCTATTGCCAGCTCTTGTTCTAACTGTTTCTGCTCTTTGTAGAGCTGGTAGCGTATTTCAGCTAGTAATAGTGCCTGTTCTTTATTAAGTATGCCAGCGCTTTGCTCTGTATATATGCCTTTTTGCCAGCTATTTGTTTCTACTGTTGCGCCAGAAGTATCTGTCTGACTAGCTACAGGTTTTAGTCTATAAGTAGCATCAAAGTTTTCAATCTCAGCACTTGTACAAGTTTCTCCAAGAGGTATGTAGCCAGATTTACTTGGATCACTACTAACAGGATTTAATACATTGCCATAACTATCAATATATTGCGGTATTTGATATATATTTTGTCTTCTAGTCTGAGCATCATTAAGAATACCTAATGGCACCGACCTGTTAGTTGTATAAGATAAAAATTGATCAGAAAACTGTTCAGATTGTTGATCCAAACTTTGTTTTGAACTAGTTCTATTTGAACTTATGGTGCTAGAATCAGAACTACTAAAATTATTGGCGTTATTAAGTAGACCAATGCCACCACCAATAGCAGCAATCCCAGAATCAAAGGGTATGCTTGGTGTAATACCTGAGGGAATACTATCAGTATCAGAGAGTAGATCAACAAAAGTAGAGGCCTCGACAGCTAATCTTTTCTCGTTGAAGCTTTCATCATCACTACTAGTAGCTTTTGAGGTGCAGACTGTACTAGATGTAGGAATTCCTATCAAAGAGTTGTGTCCAAGCAAGGTATTTACATCAGCTGTAGCTGTTAGCACATAAGCTTGTTGTACGTCTGAGTTATAATTTTGACTAGCTTGTCCTTGTTTTTCAGCTAATGTTTTCATAATTCCGCCAGCAATCTCTTTTTTAATAAGATTAGCTATAATCTTATTAGCTTCCATTAAAGTTTTGCCAATACTTTGTGCATCTGTTTGTGCTGTTGTAACAGAGGGAGAGGCATAACTGCTAGCATTAACACCTAAACAAGATGAGTTAGTAGTCTGTAAATTGTACTTATTCTGGAGATTCACAATATTATCGGCGGTGAAAAGAGTCATTAAATCATTGTAAGCCTTAGGGTCTGTATCTTTTAAGTACTTTTGGGAACTACCTTGGGTTTCGCCAAGCTTGGAAATTTGTCCATTCGTGATGCCATAAACAGCATTTGTCATCATACATACAGCTTCTTGTATTGTACATTTGACGTTAGTATATGCTGCAGCATTACCATAAGTGGATGCATTCGTATTCGGAGCATTACTCCCTCCACTTGAACTAGAGCTACTTGAATTTTGAATAATCAAGCTAGTTACACAGCTTTGTAATTGCTCCATGGTTAACTGATTAATTATAAACCAATTAGCCCATGATTTTGTTTTTACTATATCGTTAGCATACTGTTGGGAAAGTATGTCATTAATATTTATTTTCGCAGTTTCGACAGAAGTTCCAGATGAAGTATATGTAGTTGCACTATCATTTTTTTGACAATTAGATAAGTTTGTGCTTGCAACGTCACTAGTATACTGAGTTTGGCTTGCAAAAACTGTTTGAATACTGGGAGAGTTGGTCAGATATGAAGTTATAGAGGTTGTTGTCGGATAGATAATACAGTCAAAAGTATGTTGTACCATATCTGTTAAATTGAATAAAATTGCTGCGTTTGAGCTGTACGGGGTGCTTAATGGTACTCCAGTTTGCACTGCAACTGATTTAGCAGAACTAAGCGGATTTCCAACCATTGATCCTGTGGCTACTAATCCATTTGACAGAGCATTCGACAGGATTGGATAGAGTGTTGAAATAGTACTATCTTCTGTAAAAGTATATAAATCTAAAATAGCATTAGATACCGATTGGCTAATGTCTGGAATATTTTCTACGGTCACAGGTATCGGATCCATACTAGACTTTTCTACACCGTAAGGTCCTGAGGATTTTGTTGCCGAGCTACTACTAGATCTGCCTGAAGTTGAAGGTAGCCCCATACCCCTATTAAAGAAATTTGTTGAGTTGAATGCAGCGCTTGCATTAGCAACTTCTAGAGTTATAAAAGATGTTGTAATTACCAACACTAAACATGACTTAAATTTCATAAACGTAGTCTCCCTGCAGAAATTAGTACCAACTCCTCATGATAAAGTTGTTGGGTGGGGCTGTTAGATCTTTTGAAGTATCAGGCACTTTGTTATCCATTCCTGGGGCTGGCAAAGGTCTATCTGGTATAACTTTGTTTAGGTTGTTTCCTGTTAAACCATTATTTTTGTTTTTTTGAAGTGGATATGGAGAGTTATCTTCCTTAAGTGTGCCTTGATACTTTTCCTCTAAATTTTTTTTATTCTGTTTCTCTAGGAATTTTTGGCACTTATTTTGCAATTTAGGTATAGTAGGGCACATAGTAGCATGATAAGAGTTACAGTTTTTATTTTGAGTGCATTGCGCACATTCACTGCTGAGCTGAATGAACTTTTGGCAGTCATATTCTGATGCGTAGGTAAAGTTAGATAAGGAGAGGTACATTAAGAGAAGTGAAAATATTCTATACTTCATCTTAACTATCCTCAATTGCTGCTTGGATAGTTTGTATCCTTGAAATATCAAAAATCCTGGAAATTAAACGTAATCTCTCAAAAATAACGTTTCTATGTAGGAAAACTTCTGCGGCTTTTGAAGTTTTAGATAATTCCTCGGCCTTTACTAGGATTTTAGAAGCTGCACCTGGGTTTGCGCTGTCTATTGCTTGTAGTATTCTGAGTAACCTTGTTATTTTTAAATAAGCGATTATTTCGATTAAAGCTTGGGGGTCTCTTATCTCAACTTTACCAATCTTTTCTAGAGTTTTACCTAGGTTTGAGATTGACTTTTCAAGCTCTGAGTTGTTCTCCATATCTAACGTCCAGTCTTCGGAGCATTCCATGAAAGACGTGACTTTGTAGACATTTTTGTCAGAATATTCGGACCAAAATTTCTGACAAGCTTTATAACTTAGGTCTGGCATTTTTGATTACATTCCATGTGTACTATTCAAGTCAAAGTATAAACTTTTTTTTACCACATTTCTATCGTTTCTTCTTTCAATCTCGGAAAAACCAGAAAAATTTTGATTATGTACTATACTCAAGGAAATTAGTTTTTTAATGAGGTGAGAGTTGAGAGAGTTATTTTTCGGAAGCCCTGAGTATTTGTGGTTGCGTTTATTACAGGAAGCTCAATTAGATTTAGGGTTAAGTCTAGGTGAAGAAGTTGAAAGTTACGTGCTTTTCACTATTATACAATACATTGAAAGAACTAATATTGGTTCTGAAGCATTAGGGGTGGCTTACTTACAAGCCCAGTTATGCTATGCAAATGATCGCCTTCCCCTAAAAAATGTCGCAGATACTTGTCTCTTGATGTCTGGCTTATATCCATTGAATTCAGTTCGTAGGAAGGTTAGTCCCGATTATTTTGCCAACTTAGGTGTTAGTTCTTACTTTCAATTATCTGATTTGTCATGGAGGAAAGATACGCCAGAGAGTAGTTACTATGGTGACTTGGCAATTAATTTCTACGATGTAATCAGAGTTTTATTTTACATTAGATGTCTTAATACAGAGAATCTTGATGCAAGCAGCTTAGTGGGGAGCTGCAATGGCTCTTATGATCACGTTATTCAGGTTCTACAATCTCAAAAGATGTAACTAATACGGCATTAATTCAAGGTAATCACAAAGTTCGAGTAAACCTGATTTATAAGTTGATTTTGGAATATCTTCTAAGCAATTACGGGCCTTATTTATGTATGTCTTTGCATAGTCGTGTGATTTTTTAATGCTAAGTGTTTTTGCTATTATTGGCTCTACTAATGAAATATCAGGATTGTTTTCAAAAGCCGCTTTTAGTGTGCTTCTATCCTCTGTGTTTGAGCATTCATATGCCTTAATTAATGGTAATGTCGGTTTCCCCTCAAGTAGATCTTCGGCATATTCCTTACCTGTAATTTTAATGTTATCAGTATAATCAAGAATATCGTTTATCATTTGATATGCAAGGCCGAAGTAGTGCCCAAATTTTTCCATAGTTTGAATGACTTGTAAAGATTCTCCAGCTACTACTGCTCCAAGTTGAGAGGATACGCTAAATAATTTTGCAGTTTTTCTATCTATAACTTGCAAGTAGTCAGCTAAAGTTACTGATATGTCTTGGTTTTGTTTTAATTGTATAATCTCGCCCTCTACGATATAGGCTGTAACTGCGGCTAAAATGTCAAAGATCTTCAGGCTGTTCAATTCAGTCATTTTTTGAAAAGAATGGGCATAAATATAGTCACCTGCAAGTATAGAGAACTTGTTATCCCAAATAAAATTTGCCGTCGCTTTGCTTCTTCTTTTCGAAGAGTTGTCTATCACATCATCGTGCATTAAAGTTGCGGCATGTATCATTTCTACTATAGATGCTAGTTTAATACTCTTAGTTCCATGGTAATCAAAACATCCGGCTGATAGTAATACCAGCATTGGTCGCAGGCGTTTACCACCACTTCTAAGAATATGTGAGCTTATTTCGTTAATTATTTTAACGTCAGACTGTACATTAGCTAGCTCGTTTTCTACAAGTTCTAATTCGTTAGTTACTAGTGACTGTATAGCGTTAAAAATTTCAGCTTTGTCTATTTGTTGGGTGTCTAGCATTAGCGTGATACTCTTATTAAGATTAGTTTATTTCAGCATAACTTAAATTAACCCAGCTCTCTTACTATATCAAGAATTAGTTTGGTGTAGTTTCTTATGCCCGCTTTTAGCTTAGTGTAAAAAAATAGGGGGTTGGGGTGATAATCGTGCTGTCAAGATTAATATTTTACTTTAATTATAAATGCCTTGCGTTTTAATTTGATTGCTTGTAGAATACACGTTCAATAAAAATGAGGTAATGCTATGTTTGCTGTTGTATCAAATGGTGGGCGACAATTCTTGATGAAAGAAGGTAACTTTTACAAAGTTGATTTGCTTGCTGGCGAAATTGGCTCTGAAGTAGCCTATGACGAGGTATTACTACTTTCAGATCAAAGTGGTTCTAAAGTAGGGGAAGATGTTGCGAAGAAGAAAGTGACATTAGAAATATTAGATCATGTTAAAGACAAGAAAGTTAACATAATCAAGTTTAAGAGGCGTAAGCATCATATGAAGAGAATGGGCCATAGGCAGGGCTACACGATCGTAAAGGTCAAAAGTATTAAATAAGAGGATTAGAGATGGCACACAAAAAAGCAGGTGGTAGTTCACGTAACGGTAGGGATTCAAACCCAAATTTTCTTGGCATAAAAGCTTCAGGTGGACAGTCAGTAATTAGAGGGAATATTCTAGTAAGACAAATGGGTACAAAGTTTCACCCAGGTATCGGAGTGGATATTGGTCGTGATGATACCCTTTTTGCTATTGCTGATGGTGTTGTATCCTTTCGAAGAAAAAAAGCAAATAGCGGTAAACTGCGTAGATATGTTGACGTAGTAGCAAAAAAAGACTAAAAAATACTTATAAAAATAGCAAATGAAATTCATAGACGAGGTCCATATAGAGGTCACTGCTGGTGCAGGTGGTCGCGGCTGCATGAGTTTCAGGCGTGAAAAATACATTCCCTTTGGTGGACCAGACGGCGGCAATGGCGGTAAAGGTGGCTCTGTAATTTTAGTAGGCGCCACTAATCTAAATAATTTATTAGAATTAAGAAATAAAAGGTTCTTCAGAGCAGATTCTGGAAGTTATGGATCTTCGAAACTATGTCATGGTAAGTATGGTGAGGACTTATTTGTAAAAGTTCCACTTGGAACTAGAGTTTTTCATGCAGATACAGGTGAGCTTATTGCTGATATAACAAAACAAGATCAAGAAGTTTGTGTTGCCCTTGGTGGTGATGGTGGTTATGGAAATGCTCATTTTAAATCAAGCACTAACAGGGCTCCGCGTCACACCACTACAGGTTTTGAGGGTGAATATAGAAAACTCAGATTAGAGTTAAGTATTCTTGCTGATGTTGGTTTGTTAGGTATGCCGAATGCAGGTAAGTCTACTATTCTGAGAAAAGTTTCAAAAGCTACGCCAAAAGTGGCTGATTATCCATTCACAACTTTAAAGCCGCATCTAGGCGTTGTAGCTGCAGATTATGGAAAAGTTTTTACTATGGCAGATATCCCAGGCTTGATAGCTGGTGCTGCTGCTGGTGCAGGTTTGGGTATAAGGTTTTTAAAGCATCTATCTCGTTGTAAATTATTGCTTCACATAGTGGATATAACTTCAGAAACTAGCATAACCTCTGATATTAAGCAAATAAGGTCGGAGCTAAGTGGTTACTCAGATTCATTAGCAAGAAAGGATTGCTGGTTGGTTTTCAACAAGGTTGATGTCTTAGATGATTCAGATGCTGCCACAATTATATCAGCTGTTGTGAAAGAACTTGACTATAAGGGGCCCCACTTTATGGTTTCCGGACTCAGTGGTTATAATATGAAAGGCTTGATTGCTTCTATTGCCACTCAACTTGAGCTTGATTCTTAGGCTTTTAGTAATATGTATAAAATTTTCAAAGACATATGTGTCTAGATTATTCTTTTCCAAGCCACTCTAAGGCCTTATCTTTATCTTGAAAATATGTCATTGTTCCCGGGATGAAAGTAGACGAGAATTTTGTCAACATATAGAGGTTGTTATTTTTGCCGTAAATAGCAATTTTCCGAAATTTTTTTCTATGTTTCATGCCAAAGCAAAAGTCTAGATATGTGACTTTCATTTCGAATCCAGTCATAGCAGTAATGTCTATATACAAGTCTACAGACATATTTTTATTATCTTTAAACTTGTCGTCAAATAACTCTGTGAACTTTTTATAATCATCGCAGAGAACCTTGCCCGATATTGTCATGTTTATTAGAGATTTAGAATTTTCTTCACTTAGGCTAAAGCTAACGCTTTTAACTTCATTTTTAGTTTTATCTTCTTTCATGGTATTTCCCTTAAATATTCTTGTAATATAAGTATAGTATATAATAAGATTTTTGCTGATATTGTGCGTAAAATTTTATTTGTTTTTTACTCAGGTAATACTATAAGTCGTATGAAGCTATTTGAGAAAAGGTAGAGTAGACCCAAAACAGCTCAGGTGCTCTGGATCAGCTCTGAAAAATTCATTACATTAATGAATACATCTAAAATGAAATTAAATAGAAACTTTCGCTGATATTGGTGACAAATGAAAAATGAGAACTATACTGACACGACTATTTGCCAACTTTTAATGAGTTTTTCGGCTAGGTATTACTTCTTAGCTTTCTTTTTCTTCTGAGCTACTGGTTTAGCTAACGCTAGTTTCTTTAATGCAGATACAGCTCTTGCCTTATATCTTGCAACAGTATTCTTGTGTATGATGCTTGTGCCTGCATGCTTATCAAGAACCGCAATACACTGGTTTAAGCAGCTTGTAGCAAGTTCGATATCTCCAGCCGTTAGTGCAGCTTGAAACTTCTTTCTACTTGTTCTTATTTGTGATCTAAGACTACTATTATGCAAACGTCTTGTATTATTTTGACGCGCTCTTTTTTTTGCTTGTGAACTATTTGCCACTGTTTTTCTCCGAAGTAGTGAATACTTAATAGGTTAGGAGCGTGTATATTAAGCTTTTTCTCAAGCAAATGTCAACACTACAATTCAATTTGTTATGTCAAAAATAGGCAATTCCCTAGCTATTTTCGCTATATATGTTATAATATGCACAATTAAATTTTATTACTAACCTAGGTTCAATCGTTTTGAGCAAGCTATTTAAATCAGTATCAGTTGTCTCCGGCACAACTCTCTTATCTCGTATTGTGGGTTTTGTTCGTGACATTGTCTGTGCAAGCATATTTGGAACTCATTTTGGTTTTGATGCTTTTCTGGTTGCATTTAAAATTCCAAATTTTTTACGTCGTCTATTTGCAGAGGGGGCATTTTCTCAAGCTTTTGTTCCAGTTCTATCTCAACATTACTTGAAAAACTCCGAGGAGGATACATTTCTCCTGATAGACAGGATTTTTGGTCTACTAATACTCACTACAGCATCAGTTGTTGCTGTGGTTTATTGCATAGCGCCTTATGTTATTCTGATATTTGCTCCTGGATATGCTCGAGATCCTCAAGTATTTGCCTTAACTGTAAGTATGTTAAAAGTTACTTTTCCTTATCTTCTTTTTATATCACTTATTGCTATGATCTCTGCAATATACAACTGCAAGCAAAAGTTTTTTCTCCCAGCTTTTTCTCCAATTGTTCTCAGTCTTTGTTCAATAGTAGCTTCTTTCATAGCAAAGTATAATGGTGGTTCAACCATGTTTCTGGCATACGGTGTTTTATTTGCTGGAATCATTCAATTACTCATGCTCCTAATCGGAATGAGATCTTTTCAGAGATTACCTCAACCCAAATTAGCTTTAGATGATAAAAATGTTAAAGCTATCTTAAAACTTATGGGGGCTGCATTGTTTGGGGTTTCTGTAGTGCAATTGGGTTTGATGATTCAGACTTTTTTAGCATCTTTTTTACCATCGGGCAGCATTTCTTGGCTTTATTATGCTGAAAGACTCCTGCAGCTGCCTTTAGCTTTAATCGCAATTGCAGTTGCAACTGTTATTTTGCCTCCTTTAGCTAGAGCTCATGCAGAGGGTGATAAAGTAGCATTTAAAAATAATTTCGAATGGGCCTTACAATTTATAATAGTATTGTCTATTCCTGCTGCAGTAGGGCTAATCTGTCTTGCTAAGCAGATTTTAATCACTCTGTTTTACCATGGTAAATTTTCTCTTTTTGATGTAGATATGACAGCAGCAAGCTTAATTTTTCTTGCTTGTGGTTTGCCAGGTTTTATGCTTATAAAAGTTGTAGTTGCTGCGTTTTATTCACGAAAGGATATTACAACTCCTGTAAAAATTGCAGCAATGGCTCTTGTTATAGATGTAACTCTGAGTTTGCTCTTACTCAAGCCCTTAGCCCACGCCGGTTTATCTGTTGCTGTTTCAGTTGCAGCTTGGGTGAATGGTTCGAGTCTATTGTATTTGCTGTTGCGAGATAAAATATATTATCCAAGCTCTCAGCTGATACAAACTATTTTTATGAGTAGTGTGGCTGGTATTATTATGTTCATAGCATTAAAACTTGTCACTTCTAGTCCAGAGGTTTGGGTTTCATATTCATTTGTTTATAGGTTTTCTAGCTTAATTATGAGCATGGTTATAGGTATTGGTGCTTATTCTGTTTCTTTATTTCTTCTTGGCTATGATTGGAAGAGCTTACAAGTAATACCAGGAGATGACATCAATTCTTCTAAACTTACCAGCACTGCAGAGGCCTAAGCTTATGCTATACCGAGGTTTAGCAGCTATTAATAAGATCAAACCTGGAGCTGCTGTAGCTATCGGAAACTTCGATGGTATGCATATCGGGCATAAAAAGCTTTTAGCAACTCTTAAAGAGACCGCTAAACAGTATGATACAGAATCTCTTGTAATATTATTCGAGCCCCACCCTAAAGAGTACTTTAATAAGCAAGGTACTTGTAGTCGTATTATGAGTCTAAAGGAAAAGTACCTATATTTGCGTCAGTACGGCATTGATTTGGTGCTTTGTTTAAGATTTAATTCGCAATTGCTAAATACTTCACATCAAATATTTTTTAATTCAATATTAAAAGATCAACTTCAAGTGCAAGCCCTAATTTTAGGCTCTAATTTTTGTTTTGGTAAGAATAGACTTGGCAATATTGACTATCTTAAATTGGAGTCAAGGCTAAACAATATCGATTTACACGTTATACAATCATGTGTTGTTAATAAAA
>JAYYZF010000031.1:0-9438 GCA_036340215.1 Pseudomonadota bacterium
AAGAGAATTAGATACTAAAGATAATTAACTTGAAGGAGAAGTGAACCATGGATTTTTTATTATTACTATTTATTATTCTAGTTGTAACTGTATTTGCGAAAACTGTTATAATAGTCCCACAAAGAGAAGCATTTATTGTTGAAAGATTGGGACGCTATTCCACAACATTATCTGCAGGTTTTCACATACTTTTGCCGTTCATAGACAAGCTTGCTTACAAGCACACTTTGAAAGAGCAGGCTATGGAAGTATCATCACAGGTTTGTATAACAAGGGATAATATTGCCGTTGAAGTTGATGGGATCTTGTATTTACAAGTAATAGATCCTAAATCAGCATCATATGGTATTAATAATTACCAGTATGCGACAGCGCAAATTGCACAAACCACAATGCGTAGTATAATCGGTAAAATGGATTTAGATAAAACATTCGAAGAAAGAGAGCTTATAAACAAAGGTATTGTTTCTGCTGTTGATGGTGCATCTGAGCCGTGGGGAGTGAAGGTTACTAGATATGAAGTGAAAAATATAGTTCCTCCTAAAAGCATAAAAGATGCTATGGAAAAACAAATGAGGGCAGAGAGAGAGAAGCGTGCTTTAATTGCAGAATCAGAGGGTGATAAGCAAGCAAAGATTAATAGAGCTGAGGGTGAGAAACAAGAGTTAATAAGGTTAGCTGAAGGTAAAGCCTTTGAAATTTCAACCGTTGCAAATGCTACAGCTGCTGGTATATCAGCTGTTGCTAAGTCTATTGGTGACAAAGATGGATTAGAGGCTGTAAATTTGAAAGTGGCTGAAAATTACATCAAGGAGTTTGGTAATATCGCAAAAGAATCTAACACTTTGATTATTCCATCTAATCTTGCTGATATTAGCGGTGTTGCTGCGAGTTTAATGTCAGTAGTTAAAAAAACTAATCATGACAATAAATCAAGTAATTGATCCCTAAAATTAACCAAGCTACCTTAGGCATTGCTGAATAATTTTAATGCTTGGTTCTTAAGTCTCCGTGTTCCCTTTGCCAGAGGCTTTTATAATAGTGATTAAACTTCAGTAGATTTATATGTGTGCCACTAGCTACTATTTTACCTTCATTGACAATATGTATAAGATCCATTTCTTTCATTATTTCAAGTTTATGTGCTATAACAATAATCGTTTTATTTTTTAATAATTTAAATAATGATTTCTGTACTTTTTTCTCAGTAATTTTGTCTAAAGAGCTAGTTGCCTCATCCAAGATAAATATTTTTGAGTCTTTTAATATTGCTCTTGCAATTACTATTCTTTGTTTTTGTCCTCTTGATAATTTTAAACCTTTATCACCAACAGTGGCAAGGTAGCCTTTGTCTAGTTTTTGTATGAATTCATGCGCGTGAGCAATCTTAGCTGCACGTACAACTTCTTCAAAGCTAGCATGGAGATTGCCATACTGTATATTAGATAAGATTGTTCTGTGAAACAAATTTGGATTTTGTGGTATAATTGTAATTTGCTGCCTTAGGCTTTTAACAGTAACCCCGCTTATATCCTGATTATCGATTAAAATTTTACCAGATTCAGTTTCATATATTCTTGTCATGAGATTAGTTAATGTGCTTTTACCTTGACCACTGAATCCAATAATTCCAACTTTTGTCCCACCAGTTATTTTTAGGTTTAAGTCTTCAAAAATGGCTTTTTCACTATTGTATTTAAAAGTTATATTTTTTAGTAATATATTTCCATTGGAAATCACTAATGGCTTAATATCATTTTCAAAGTATTGATAATTACTTTTTTCAAAAATATTAAGAGAATTACGGCATATATTAATCTGCTCAGATAATTTTAAAATACTATCAGAAAACATCCAAACTTGGTCTATTATCTTTTTAGAAATAAGAATAATAAAGGCAAAGTCACCAGCTGATACAAGATTTCTTGTACAGAGCCAGACTAGTGCTAATATTGTGATTATTTCAATGATAAATGATATTAAACTTAAAAAAATAGCATTATAAGTTGCTATTAGTTGCATTCTCTGGTCTTTTTTAATCAATTTAGAAGTATTTATTTCCATCTGCTTTAGTTCAAAATCTTCCCTAGCAAATATTTTAATTTCAAATATATTACTAAGACTATCGACAACTTTTCCAAAGTTAATTGCTCTATAATCAGTATAATCTATTATATATGAATTAATTTTCTTAGAAAAAATGTAAGATATAACTATGAACACGGTGATTATTGTTGTGAAAAAAAAACTAAAAAGGATATTAGTAGTTCCTGCTATGATTACAGATAGGGTTAGTATTGTAAATTGCATAAACATCATAAGTAGATTATTAATTAGATTCACAGAGTTTATCAGAAGATCGTTAACTTTCGTGCTTAACTCTCCAGTTAGGTTGTTTTGAAAAAATGAATATGGTTTATTTTTAAGATTTTTAAGTGTTATACTCAGTATTTCACCCTTTAATAATGGGAAAAACTTTGCAGATACGTAGTTACGTGATCTCCATGCAATTAGTATAAAAAAGCTCATTGATATTATTATTACAACAGGTGTATTTATCTCTTTAGGTGTTTTGCTTGTGATGTTAGTTGATACGCTATCTATTAATATCTTAAATGCGTATGGTTCTATGATGCTATGAAATGTGGAGTAGCATCCTATTGCAAAAATGTATATAAGTAATTTTCTATTTGGCTTCGTTATCCTATTAAGGAATAAAAATACCGAATGATCTAAAAAAAATTTTTTCAAACATATTCCTATATAAATTATGAAAATATAATTTTAGAGTTCACTTTTCAATATAGGGATTATTGAGATAATATTAATTACCAGTTACGGTTTTACTTATGCTATATTAACCACCATATTATCTTGAGGATAAAAAAATGAAAAAAATATTCCCTTTCTTTTTTACATTTACCTTTGTATATTCCTTATCAAACACCCCAGTTTCTCAATTCAATAGTGTTGTTGAGAATTTATCTAGCTGTAATTTCATTAAAACTAGATACTCTCTTGTTAATGGCGCTAATTTTGCTTCACCTACCTTAGACATTAGGTCTCACAGTACATTAGCTTTAGATGTTTTATTTGATGATTCCACTTTTTCAAATGATGACTTTTTAGCCGGTGTTAGTTATGAGATAAGTTGTGATAATACATATAGTGGGTATATTGATTTAAAGTTTTATGTAAATAAGATTGGAATTAAATATTCATCTAGTCAAATTAAATTGCAACTCCCTAGCAGTACTAATTTCCATAATGTTATATTCATGGATGCTTAAATCTTATTACAATGACAAAATAGCAGTGCTTAAAGTCTTTTCTATTACTTTATGATAGATATTGTTTTTCTCAGGTGGACCATTTATAAGAATTACGTATGCAAAGTCGCTCGTAATCGTTGAGAAAAAACCAGCAAGGTTATAAACCCCAGTCATACCACCAGTTTTTCCATAAACTTTACCTTTTAAAGGAATTGAATCCATCCAAGTTAAAGTTCCATCAACTCCTGAAATTGGTAATGAAGTCTTAATAGTATCCTTATATTTCTTATCTTTATGTATTATTCTTAGTAATTTCATTATTTGTTCTGCTGATATATAGTTATATCTTGATAATCCTGAGCCATCAATTAGCTGATCATCTTCGAAGGGGAGATTAATTTTTTTGAATATACTGTTTACAGCGCTATGACCAGACTCCCATGAGCCTTGTTGCTTGTAATAAATTTGCCCAACTTTTTTATAAATACTCTCAGCAAAAAGATTATTTGATTCTTTGAGCATAAAATTTATTATGTCTTTTAATGGTGGTGAGTAAACATTACCAACAATTCTTAATTTTGTTGGGACTTTCTTATTAAATAATATATTCCCATTATAGCTAATTCCAACTGTTTTCATGATAGTTTCAATGTTTTTTATAGTAAATGTATTAGGATCATGAGCTGCGATTGCAAGTTTTTGTTCTGGCTTATTTAAACTTACACAGCCATTTAAAAGATAAACATTTTGGTAATGTCTCTCTCTTTTAAAAGTAAATTTACATTTTTTTTTCTGAGATTTAACAGTTTGTATATTTACCTTAATATCTTGGTCAAGCTCATTTTCAAGCCTAAAATAGGCTGGTTTTGCCTCAGAAAGTGCTGGAGATATATAAGCATTTACACAGTTTCCGTTTATAATGTTGGCTGAAATAGGAGCTGCGTAACAGTCATCTAACTCATCCCACATCCAGCCGTGGCCATAATTTATCTCGTCAAAATCATCGTTATATAGAACTACATTGCCACTTATTTCGTCAAAAAGATTATTTTTTATTTTAACTAGTTCATTCTGAATTTTATCGATATTTAAAGTTGGATCCCCTGAAAATTTTAACCACATGTCGCCAACTAGTTTATGGTCATGTACATCACCGTCTATTCCAACAGAGGTAATATATTTAAAATCATCCCCGAGAAGCTGAAGTGAGCTATATGCTGTGGCCAGCTTTTGAATACTAGCAGGTGAAAACTCTAAGTTTGTATCTTTTTTTATAATATCTTTTTCATTGTTTAAATCATATATATATATACTTGTATTTGCTCTATACAGTGATTGTAAGTCATTTGTTAAGTATAAATTACTGCAAAAAGACTGAGCGCTATAAACCAGAAAAAATAACAGCTTTATTTTTTTTTTCAAATTTCTATCCCCAATTAACAAAAAAATTATAAGTCATGAAGATAAAAAAAACTATTTTTTTCGTATTTTTTGTATATTAGAATGCTTTTCATGGCTTACTTCATACAGAAAAAGCCATAAAAAACAACCACTTGAGATCGTAGTTTCTATATGGTTGAAATTTAATGTTTTTTTCTTGATTTGCAGAAAATAATCAGTTATATTATATAGATAGTGTTATTCAATGTAATAAGGAGGTTCAGAATGACATCAACTACTATGGTAAATAATACCAATAAGACACAACCGTGTAATAAATCAACTCGTGTAATAAGATATGTGACTCAGCCAAATAGGACTGCTGATATCAACACTCGTATAAGCAATAATTGTACGGTAAACAACATTCAGTCGGCTCAGAAGCCATCAATAAATCAACCTATTATGCAGCAGCCACCAACTGTAACGGAGCAGCTACCAACTGTAACGGAGCAGCCACCAACTGTAACGGAGCAGCCACCAACTGTAACGAATGTTAGTCAAGCATGTGCTAATTCTAACTTAAGTGAAGTCGCAACTAGCTTACAAAACCAAACAGACTGTTCTTTAAATGAAACTTTAAATCAAGTTGTAAATGCTAGATCTGAAAGCTGTAATCTAGCCGATCAAAATATAAATTCTTACGAAAATTTTGCTAATTCTGATAATTGTGCTACTGTTAATTGTGAAAACAACATATCTCAGCCTATAAACAGTAATAGCACATTTAATTTATCCAGTAATAGATCAGGTTTAGAAACTACTCCTGCAAATAACCGCAAGCCTCAGGTTACTCATAACCAACTTTATTTAAGCCATACTAATTTAATCGTAAAATCTGTAGCAGCTGCTGTTGAGTTTTATGTAAATGCTTTTAATTGGTCTGTAGTAAAAGTATCTGAAAAGGCTGCTGTCATGCAATATAACAATTACACTTTTTATTTAGTTGCAGAGCAAAATGTTATTGATTACTTTGGGTATACAGCTGTATCTCCACAAACAAGTGGTCACTCACCAGCTATGACAACAACATTACTATGTGATGATGTTATCAGTGTTTGGAATAATGCTCTAGCTGCAGGTGCTATACCTGTCAAGTCTCCATATAAAAAGGCCAATGGCAGTACTTGTGCAACCTTAGTAGGTACGGAAAATTACGTCTGGTTCATAACTGATAGTAACAATTTTTTCTGCTAGAATAGTTAATTTTCTGGCATTAGTACTACTAGTAGTGACTTTAATTATCAGGGCTTCTAACCCAGGTAATCGGAGCAGCACTTTGTAAGACAGCATTATATATAAAGGGTTCATCAACTTTTGAATCCCTATTCAAGCAGATGAGATTATAGCAGTTGCTGATGGTTCCCTTTTTTATGTATCGTAGTAGTTTCTTCCCAGATGTCTCTACGATACATGTCTTGTTGATTAAGTTATCTATTTTTTTCCCTGTTCTTTTACGTCCAGCTAATATCTGACCACTACAAAAATAGGGTTCCATAGAGTCATCAATAACTTTTATTGTCGTAGCGTCTGGTGTCAAACTAACGTATAAATCAAGTTCTTTTTCAATTACCTGATCCTGAGGAACAGCGCTGACACTCTCATTGTAGTTATGCCTTTTAATAGAAGTTTCACTTATAATTGGGCTACTTCCAAGTCCATACATTAACCACTCAAACGAACAAAAAAGTCCTTCGTTGCTAAGAGCCTGAATCATTATATTAGCACCTTTTTCCGTCAAACCACCAAATCTAGCAGTTTCCCAGTTTTGTAGTGTTCCTTGAGAGACGTTGTATTTTTCTGAAAAAGCTTTTCGTGAATAGTGGGTCATTTTTCTAAGTTTTTTTAATCTTGTAGCTCTTAATATTTTTTGTTCTGGAGAATTATTCATATTTGCACCGCCTTGTGAGTTTTTTCTTACAGAAAAATAATCTTTAACCAGTTGATAATTTTTAGCGCATAAATTACGCTGTATTAACTTTATTACGCGAATAATGCGCTTTAAGTAAAGATTACTTTATAAAAGTAACATGAGTTCCTTAATTTTAGAAGTTTTTATTAATTATTTTTACATGAATAAATTTGCAATTAAATATGAAAAAAAACCTATTAAATTAATATGTGAGCATATAGTGTTCACTAATAAGGTCTCTATTATTGATTTTGCAAAAAATTGCAAATTATCCAAACAGACTGTTTATAGGGCTTTGGCAGGTCATGATGTATCACATCAATCAAATAGAAAAATTCTCAGCTACTTTTGTTATCTTCAAATTAAGGAGACTAGTATTAAGCGCCAGAAAATTTCTTCATGATGAAGGCTTTATTCAAATGCCTTAATTCAACACTCGTTGAGTTGTCTAAGTCCGCAATAGTCCTTGAAACTCTCATAATTTTATGAAAGCCTCTTGCTGAAATTTTCATTGCACTAACTTTTACTTTTAACTTCTTTTTAGTTACATTGGAAAGTTTACAGATTTCCATGATGTCACGATTTTTAATGCTTTTATTTAAGACACCTTGTCGTTCGTATTGAACGTGATGTGCATTTTGTATCTCTACTAGCTTATAATCCTGTCTTTTCTCTTCACCACTTCCAATTAATTTACTGGCGCAAATGTTATTCATAGTTATGAATATGTCAATTCTATCGAGAATTGGGCCGTTTAACTTTGTATTATATTTTTTTATATCGCCAGGGCTACAGACACAAGTTTCTCCTTTTATGTTGTAGTATCCACAAGGGCAAGGATTTGTCGTAGCAACCAGTTGAAAATTAGCAGGATATGAGAGTTTATATTTACCTCTAGATATATTAATGTAACCATCTTCAAGTGGTTGTCTCAAGCAATTTAAAGTATTTTGATTAAACTCAGCTAACTCATCAAGAAATAAGATACCATTATGAGCATAGGTTATTTCACCAGGTTTTGGGGGATTGCCACCACCAACAAGTGCCGCTGTTGATATACTATGGTGAGGGCTTCTAAACGGTCGTTGTCCGTATACAAAATTTGGTTCAGTCTCATGTAATATGGCAAGTTCCAGAGCCTGCTGTTCAGTTAAGTCTGGCATAAAGCTCGGAATATTTTTTGCTAAAATAGTTTTTCCAACACCCGGAGGGCCTGATAGTAATAAGTTATGTCCACCTGTAGCAGCAATTATTGCGGCTTTTACAGCAAAATCCTGAGATATAACTTCGGAAAAATTATTGGAATATTTTAAGCTTTTTGGTGGTTTTGCTGAGTTCTTTTCTATATCTAACACTTTTTTACCGCTTAAATGTTGGCACAGTTCCTCAAGATGTCTTATGCCAATTACGCTACTTTTTAATACGGACATTACTTTTTGTACATTTTGTTTTGGTATAATTGGAATTCTACTTTTATTAGTAGTAGCTTGAACTAAGCTCAAAACATAAGGAAGTTTCTTAATATTGCCAAGAAGTCCTAACTCACCAAAAAATTCATACTTTTTTACAATTTCATGAGTTAATTGGTTTGATGCAACTAATATCCCGATTGCAATTGCACAATCATAATGGCTGCCATGCTTTGGTAAATCAGCGGGAGCAAGGTTAATAGTTATCCGCTTTCTTGGAAACTCCAAGTTGCTGCTAATAATTGCACTTCTTACTCTATCTTTGCTTTCTTTTATAGATGCTTCAGGTAGGCCTACTATTGTGAACTTTGGTAAGCCTGCAGTTATATGCACTTCAACAGTTACTAGTTCCGGACAAATGTTTTGATTTGTTCTGCTATATACTTTAGCAAAGCTCATTCAGAAAAACTCAATCCGATTTTTCTAATTCTGTGATTTTTTCTTCTAACACTTCCAGCTTACTTCTAGTTTTTGCTAAAACTTCCTTTTGTACCTCAAATTCTTGTTGTGTCACTATTTCCATTTTTTCAAGTAAATCCTCAAGTATATTTTTTACATGTTTTTCAAAGTCATGTTTTAGATAATTAACGTCACTTGGTAATTTTTCCATTATTTTGCTTATAGCTTCTGAAATAGCGCTCATAATTACTCCAATATTTCGCTTTAATATAAATAGCTTAACTCATCAATGCATATCTTATCAATACTGTAATTTCAGCAGATAAAACCTGTATGTGTGATGGAGGATATTGTTCTTTCGTCCCACAGAGAATCATTTTCGTACTTTAGAGCTGCATTGCTTGATTCGCAAAAAACACCGACAATAGTAGCTCCTATACATGCATGGGCATATATATCAAGCATCTCGTGAGGATTAAGATTAATGTTTTTATATACTATTAAGCCAAGATTACCATTAAAAATCGCTTCTCTAATGTAGCCAAATAAGTTTTTTGGTTGTTGGGAAATAATTTGGTAGTTTGAGTAATATTGAAAATATAAGTTAACTCCAGCAGCAATAGACCCTCCGATTAATGCGATTGCAAAATCAGGATTTATATTGTATCTCAAGAGATATGAGCTAACTAAAAAATAAAGAGAAGTTCTAACGATTGTCCAAACCGAATCTTTAATCAAAGCGTTACGTGACACATATAATCCTTAAATAGAATAAAACTACGATATTATATGCAAATTTCTACGAAATCTCTAGATAACTTACAATGTCTTCTATTGTTCTTATATGATCAATAAGGAGGATATGAATTTTAACACGGGCAAAGGATTATTTGTAACTATAATTGTTGGATGTACTTTAGGACTACTTGCTGGTGTAATTGCTGCC
>JAYYZF010000032.1:0-10670 GCA_036340215.1 Pseudomonadota bacterium
CCACTTGGAGTGATATGGCCAGATACATCTATTCTATCAAGAAACTCATTCACAGAAATAAGTTTTTTTTCGTTATCATTTAAACTATTTGGCAGCCAAGAACTCCATTCCTCTTTAAAGTCTTTATTTATAGAAACAAGGTCTTTGCTATCTTTTATATTCTCAAGAATTTTTCTAACATCTTTGGTAATTTCTATTGAGATTTTTTCAGAACCACGGCCATAATTAGCAAGCATTTCTTCGTCAGAATCATCTTTAAGTGTTTTATAATTATTTTTTGCTTCAGTTAGAAGAAGCATATCTAAAGAATCATTCATTATATCGCCACTTGGAGTGATATAGCCAGATACATCTATTCTATCAAGAAACTCATTCACAGAAATAAGTTCTTTTTCGTTATCATTTAAACTATTTGGCAGCCAAGAACTCAATTCCTCTTTAAAGTCTTTATTTATAGAAACAAGGTCTTTGCTATCTTTTATCTTCTCAAGAATTTTTCTAACATCTTTGGTAATTTCTATTGGTTCTATTTGGGGTCTCTTTTCATTCATATAAAGTTCTCCTACTACTATCATCAATTTAGAGACTGTTTTATTATTATAGTACTTAGGGGCTTCTAGAGAACGCTGTGCGCGTTAAAAGGCTTTATAAGCTTGATTTGAGCGCTATTTTGTGTGTAGTGTATCAAGGTTAGAGATTATATAATTGTTTCTACTATCAGCTTATTTTCTATGTTTCCTATGCTAGTTTACATAGTGTGTAACTTAACTAATATTATGAACTAAGTATATTTAAGAGAAACTTATTATTTTATTATATTACGTTTAAGTGGTGCCGGCAGCAAGAGTCGAACTCGCGACCTGATGATTACAAATCAACTGCTCTACCAGCTGAGCTATACCGGCACTGAAGTAAAAATTTAAAGCAAAATCGCTCTTATGTCTAGTATTTAATATAATTATTTAACGTATTTTGTCTAATTATATAAATAGAGAATATAAATGCAGCATTGCTCGATAGTTTTTTCGTAAAATTACATAATTTTATAGTATAAATTCCAGTCTTAATTAGAAATACAAATTAGTCTCACAAAACATGGTTATGCAGAAAAATAATACAAAAAAACCGGGATATACCCGGTTTTAGTGTTAATCTAAGTATAACTAAGTTATTGTGTAGTTGTTTTCAAATCAGGATTAAGTATCGCTGCGGCAGTTTCCTCTGCGACATTTGTTTTTTCTTGAGTATCTTTCTCCTGATCTTTGTAAGTTATTTTTGCATCAGTTCTTGTATTAAATTCTTTATTAAGCTTGACTATTGCAAACAACCAAATGGCAACAAATACAGCGACTAACGCCCCAATGTATGGCGTCATAACTGAAAGAGGGGCTATCATAAATAGACCTTGTTGTATGATGGAGCTTCCAGCTTTACCAAGTCTAGCTCCAACGATATCAATAGCAGCCTTACCTTTTACTTTACTCTCTTCATCTAACGGTATGTAAGTCATTTCCTTTGTAGGGTCAAATAACGAATACTTAGCAGCTTTACTTATTACATTTTGGCAGGTACCAAAGAATACCGCTGCTACAAGAGGAGTAGTTCCCATCATTGCGAATAATGTTCCTAAATGATCTTTCGCAATCAATATACCGAAGAAACCAGCACCTGTAATTAACATTGTTACCGGTGTCACGGCTGCAGCAACGCCCCAACCAAAAGTTCTGATTATATTGTTAGTGAAAAATAACATCATCAACATGGTTGTCCATGCAAGGAATGTGCTATATGTTCCCATAAAAGATAAATACTCATTTGTGTTTGGATACAAAGTACGTACTTGATCTTTCCAAGTTACTTCTAATAGATTGATTGATACCCCATAAACAACTACTAAAGTTGCAATATACATTAAGTACTTAGAGTGAAATAGTAATTTAAAGCTATCTGTAAGTTTCATTTTTGTTTTCTTTTTCTTTTTCTTAATCTTAGATGGATCGTAGAATCTACTATCAGTTAATACATATCTGTTTATCCACCAGTATATAGCAACTACACAAACTATAACTACAAGTGCAATAGTCATTATGCTCTGTAACATAACTTGCTCAGAAAATTCTGAAAAGTAATGAGAAGCTTTTCCTGAAAATATAAGAGCTACGTTGGCACCTAAACCGAATAAAGGATAAAATCTCTTAGACTCATCAATCTTGGTTGTGTCGTTAGCAAAGCCCCAAAATAATAAGGATAGCGCCACAGAACCCCATAACTCAGCAAAGATGTAGAATAATGAAAAGGTCCAAATTCTTATAGTTGCTTGCAAGCCTTCAGGTACAAATGCTAGGTGTAGGTGAACTGGATGTAGTGAGCCTTTTAGTGGGTAAAGTACATAGCCGAATAGAGCAAAGAAAATAGCAAATGGGATAAGTGAGCAGTAGAATAAGTTTTTTTTGCTCACAATATTACTTAACTTAGAAAACATTACCATAAACAAGATAGCACATGGTATAACACCCCAGAACTTTAGGTAAGGAATGATTTGGGCTCCAGGAGAGCCAGCTGCGTTTATGACTAGAGCATCTTTTAGATTCCTAAGTAGACTGTAGTTAAACGAAATAAAGAAGAACATTAACAACATTGGTATAATTTTCTTTAACTCATAATTATGAATTGGCCAGAAAAAAGTTCTTAGTTTACTAAATTCTTGTTGTGGCGCGTTGTTTACTTCGCTCATATTGTCTTCCCAGTTAAATTTAAAATCAAAAACGTGCAGCTAAATTTTTTTCGTGCCGCTAAGTCTTGCCAAATTTGAATTTACATTTTTGTAAAATCGCTTATTTCACTAAGAAAACTTGTGAAATATCATCTTTGTACGAATTATATCACTAAGACGTTGAAAAATCAATTTTTAATTTGATTTATATTGCTGTTATTTTTTACTAGTTCTGGCTCAGGTCACTGAGCATTTTTTGAAGAGCTTTTGCTCTATGGCTACATAGTTTTTTTTCTTCGAAGATATTGGCAGCCGACTTACCGTAGTTGTCGTCAATAAATATTGGATCATATCCGAAACCACCTCTGCCACTTCTATTAGTTACAACCCTGCCTTCCCAAGTGCCATCATATATTTTTGGTGTTGGATCATTTGGCCCATTTTCCAGTAACACTAGAACCACATAGAACCTTGCTGGTGAGCTTTCTATGCCAAGCTCTTTCATTTCTGTAATAACCTTGTTAATGTTGTCCTCCCAGGAGCAATTAGTGCCTGCATAACGAGCAGAATACAGCCCTGGGCGTCCATCAAGCGCGTCTATGATAAGTCCAGAATCATCTGCTAATACTGGTAAGCTAGTGTGTCGTGCTGCATGTTTGGCTTTTATTAGGGCATTTTCAACGAACGAGCAGCCATTCTCAATGGCTTCAACAATATTAAGTGTTGTTTGAGCTTCAGTTTCAATGCCAAGGTTGGCAAAGTACTCATCAAACTCCGCTATTTTTCCCTTGTTACCAGATGCAATAAGAATCTTTTTTATTTGTTGTGAAAAATTTTTACTCATAACAATATTCCTGCGGATATCCTTATCAATTAAATATATATTACAAAATTATTGTTATCAATATAACGATTAATTCTGTGAGTTTATTGCGCAAAATATTAAAAAAATTGTTGGGAAATATCTGGAATATAGCAGCTCAGTGGGGAGACTTCTTTTTTTATTAAAGATGCCTCCCAATTTAAATAGAATGCAGCTACTTACTAATTTTTACATCCTTTAGTTTCGTTACTACCCTTTTTTTCTTGTTTGGATTCAACAAGGTCAATTATTCCTTTATCTTCTATTTTCTTATCCAGCAATGCATCTTTGTGCGGATCACATTCTTTTTCTAATCGTGATGCCATATCCATATTTTTATTCAACTTATCAGATCCATCAGCAGTTTCAGGGTAGATAACCTTTGGTAAATCAGATCTACCAGACACAGTTCCAGCAATATTGTATGCAGAAAACGCCCAGACGATTAATATGGTTAATATTACAGCAGGTATATATATCATTATGTTGGAAATTGTACCGCCAAATGCTAATAGGCCTAGTAGTATTAATGATCCAAGTCCTTTGCCCCACTTGCCACTTATTTGGTTTACAATGCCTTGATAAGAGTCTTTCACAAATTTTGGTTTAGCTGACCATGATGTGTTGTTTATAGGTTCAAAAACAGTATATTTGGATGCTTTCACTATAACGTTTTGAATTGCTCCTAATAGGGCTATCTGCCAGTAAAGATTAGATATAGATGAGCTAAATAGTAAGGGGCAAATGGTTGCCATAGTTGTAGGCGCAAGCACTAAACCAAAAAATACTACAGATAAGAATAAAAGCAGTGCCGGAGTCATTAATGCTTGTGCTTCAGCAGGTAATTTATTAATTAATGGATTAATTAGCGCTAGTCCTATAGAGATTACGGCAGTCCAAAAGTTAAACTGACCCATAAATTCAACATAACTTATAGTGGAGGCGCCACTTGAACAGAATATTTTAACTTGGTTTTTCCAGACTACTTCGAAAATCACCATGCAGACGTTGTAGGCTAATACTACTATTGCTAGATCACGTATATCTCTGAAATACCCAATTCCCTTAAGTTTTGTGGCAAATGATCCGCCTGTATTAAATGCCTTGCGGATATTGTCTTTTTCGTATTCAGAAAGTGCGCTAGCCTGTTCGTTGGTGCTTTTTTCATTTAGAATATTATTCAGGTCTTTCTCTGATATAAACCCGTTGTTAGAGAATGATCCAGTGTTAATCGCTACAGTTGCGATTTTCTGAATATCTATAAGAACTTGTTCACTAGTAATCTGTTCTTTTGCAGTTACGGCAGCACTTAATTCCGCAGTATTATTGTTTTCATCTTCTTGTGTGATTACTGTTGCTTGGGGTTTCTTTAAATCTGCAAATTTAAATGTATTTGTATTTGTTGCGTAAGCATGTAGAGCAGCTGTAACAAGTCCAGAGATAACAAATAGACCTACAATGATCATCATTTGTGAATACAAAGTTAGTCCTGCAATGCCAAACACACCTGTAAGGGCAATGCCAGCTGTCATAAGTCCAATATTTTGCCATATACCAAAGCTAGCAGAGAGAGCCTTAACTCTATCTTTCTTGAATAGGGCTGTTTGTAAGCCCTTGAAAATACCTTCAATAGCAATAACAGACCACATTTCTGTAAATACATAGAATGCAGAGTAAGCCCAATATTTAAAAATGCTAGTTATGCCTGTTGGTATAAAGCTTACTGCTAAGCTGAATCCCTGTAGGGTGCTTAAATATGGAAACATTAGAATGAAGCCTATAAAAAATGCACTGAAGATTCCTATGGCTATGTAAAAAGATTTATTGCTACCATCAACATTCTGGCCATTTTTATCAACATCAGTGGCGCACCATGACTTAATTTTCTCCCAGATAAAGGACGAAACCATGGTTGCAGGTAAGATTCCAATTATTTTTAAGAAAGGAATGAGTTCAGCCCCACCTACACTTATTATCAATAAGTCTTTAGGTATGCGTAATAAACTATATGAGAATATTAATAGAAATCCAATGCAGCTTAACAGTATAACCTTGCCCCACTCTCCTTCCTTTGCTGGAATTATATAGCTTGCTAAGGTTTGTAGCCAGTTGCTTGTTTTTTTCTCGTTGTTTGAGGAAGTTTGCTTAACCTTATCGCCTTCTGCTCCTACTGCAGATGGTATATTGATGTCTATTTCCTGTTGCTTTTTTAGCTCCTCATTCATTAATGCACCATGGTATGCATTAATTTTTTGTTCTAACAGCTTCTTTATGATGTCTTTTACAAGTTTCTCTGATTTATATTTACTTGCGAGTTGAAATAGATCATCTGGATAGTCATTGTTATCTGTAATATAGCTTTCTATCATGGAGAATAAGTTGGCGCTAATTTCTGGATTAGCAAGAGACTCTCTAAGTGCCTTAGAGCCTATAATAACTTTTATGGTTCCGTTAGGCAGGGTGGCTAGTACATCTTCTATTTGTTGAATTTTGCTTTTTTGTTGCTCGGCGTTGCTTGTTTGCTGTGCATTGCTAGAATTATTGCTCTTTTCTCCCTCGATGATACTGTTAGAATTCATATTGTCTTCTTTGCGCAGGGGCGCTGTATCTGCTGATATCATTTCGGGTCTCCGTTTTGCTAAATTTTTTAAATATTGCGTGAAGTGATCCTAAAATCACCACTATTTACTTGATGCAATTATAGTTGATCAGCTTGTGAAAGTCAAGCCCCCAGGTTATGGTTGTAGCATAATAATTCTTAAGTGCTCGCTAAAGTGGAATAATTGATTTTGGCAGATTGCCCAGGTTGCAAAGCTCAGAAAAGGGGCAAATGGTATTAGGGAGTTCTTGTTTACTTTGCCGGCCATTTTCATAATAGAGAAGTATAGCAGGAATATTATGGATGCAAGTATAGTAATATTAAGCAGACTCAGTGGTCCAAGCCATGCCCCGAGCATAGCTAACATCTTGAAGTCTCCGTACCCCATGCCGTCAGGTTTCTGGGCGCGATAACAAACAATTTTGCTAATCAACCATGGTAAGAAGTACCCGGATGCTGCACCTAATACACTTATACTAGGATTTATAGGGATAAACCCTAAAACGCTGAGTATAAGTCCTAGCCAAAGCACCGTTAAAGATATTATGTCAGGTATCAGTTTAGTCTCGGCATCTATAAATGCCACTAGGATTAGGCTGAAGTAAAAGATAAGTTGACAAATTGCATATGGAGTAAGCCCTAGCTCCATAAGAGTAATTATTCCTACGGATATTGTTAGGGTTTCTATAACAAGTAAAAGCTCAGGTTTATCAGCTTCGCTAGGTTCTAGTTTAGTCTTGGCAAAAACATAGCTCAGTACTGGTATGAAAAATAGTATGTTCAGTTTTTTATCTGTTTTGAATTTACTATCTTTAATGCTCAGAAGTTTCACCTTCTGCTTATTTGTATTTTCTAGTTTCAGAAACTCTAGGCACTCACTTTCATATTCTGCAAGCATTTTCCTAGGCAGTTGACGTATGATACAGCTAACAATAGGTGCAATTAAAGTTAGTCCAATAAGGCAGCTTATAGTTTCAATTAAGCTGAGTTCATTCATCCTGATCTCCGTCCGCGTAGCTGTTTATTAAAGTTTAATAAAAAACCATATTATATTAAGCAGAATTACTTGGATTGGCAAATATGTTGTTTTTAAGTTTTTTTCGCGCAATGTTGGGCGGTGTCTCTGTCATCAAGTTTTTACGTATTTTTGCCATCCTGGGGTCTGTAAGCATTAATTCAGGCAAATTAAGTGGCTCGTCTCTTAAAGTTTATTTGAGTTTTACACGTTACAGTATCTTAACCAATAACTAAATTGAGAACAAATATGAATGAAAATACAGTAATATCTGGCAATATTACAAAAAATAACTTTTAGCTCGTTCATATAATCTAATTTCTGACTTTGACGGCGTTGGCGTAAGAAAAATTTCAAAAAATAGATTATACTTAATAAATACGTTAAACATTATTCTTACAAGCAACCCCAATGCTATCTACAACAAGGAGTTGGTGGGAGTGACGGTTGACGCATGGTCTGCTTCTTTGGATTATGCCGTATTTGAAAATTTGGTTTTTCTCATGTTTCTTGTAAAATTGGGGAATATAGGTTATATTCTAGCATGTACGCTAAGGAGAGCTGTTGAAAAATGTTTTTTGGCAAGTCGAAAAGAAGCCACACAGTTGTGATAAGGCCTCACAATATAAACGGAAATGGGTTTGACCTTTTGGTTGTAAAACATCTACGCAGTGAAGAAGGTCGCTCACTTGAAGTGGAGGATTTTCTTAGTGACCCTGAAGTCTCGTTGTCTGGAGCTTTACCTGATATAGTCAAAGAGTGTGATCTTAAGAGGCAGCACGCTACAATTGTTTTGCCTCACTCTTCTTATTCACATTTTACGATCAACAGACCTAACTTGCCTAGTGATGAGATACGCAAGTCACTATATTGGGTCTCGCAAGATAAGCTTGATAACATGCCTTACCATACCCCGCTTCTTGATTCCTGTTTTGCTCCAGATATCTTGAAAGGTAGAGAGCATAATAAAATGCACGTTTTTGTTGCTGAGGATAGTGATGTCAGAAAATTATATGAGGATGTTAAAAAAGTCGGTTTAAAAGTTGATTTAGTGACAGTTCATGAAATAGCAACTGCTTCTCTGCTTAGACATTGGTCCCAAAGTTGTGTGGTTTGCTATATAGATATCCCGTTAGGAGACTCCCCATCTCTAATCATTGTCCTCGATGGAGATTTCGTTGCTTACAAGAAGCTACCATCTATAAATAAAAATGTTTCTGTAGATGTGAAAAGGGATCAGTTCGTGTTATTTTGGGCAGAAGTTAGTCGCCAGCTAAATTATTACAAGAGTAATTTAGATGGAGAATTTCAAAGTAAGATTTATGGTTACGGGGAATCCTGGAATTCCTTGAAAAATGATTTGTTGTTCGGTGAGATATTCAAGGATAGATTTCCAACTTGTAAGCTAGAGGCTATTACACTGGGAGATGTTATAGTTACGGATGGTTTAGATGCTAAGATGTTGCTCGCAATTCAGCATGATCTAATTGGGGGGGCTCTTATAAATGAAAAAGAATGATAAAGGCCAAGAAATAAACTTTTTAGAGGTTATGCCTATAAGGTATGATAGAATACCATCTTCACTGCATATAATACTGATATGGTTATTCTTTGTTTTGACTTTTTGTATTCTACATTACCAAAGTTATTCTAGTTTTAAAACTTTATCTGCAGAGTCCAAGTCTCTTAATTCATCTTTGGATAAAGCTATTTCTTTACTAGGGCATAACCATTCTGATGCTGGGAAAAAGGAGAATAACTTAAGAGTTGTTGCTATTAGTGATGAAAGTTTAAACTTAAATTCAGTTGGTTTTTCTGAAAAGTTGCTTGCCTTGTCTGAAAATTATAATGATAAAGTCTGGTATACCCAGATTTCTTTCAGTAATAAGGATAAGTCTTTAGCTCTTGAGGGTGATACTATCTCAACGACTGAGCTAAACAATCTTTTCAGTCGCTTGAAAGAGGCCCCACTATTTAGTGACTTTCAGCTCATTCTTCAGGATGTTATGCTTAAATTTGAGATTGATGGTATGCCATCTCATAAATTCAGAATAACAGGATTAAAAAAATGAGGTTGAGGTAGCTCTTGTGTTAGATATTGTAGATAACTTGTCACAGATTAAACGGATACAGATTACAGTACTTGGTGTGGTTTTAATGGCGCTTACTTGGTATGTGTTTAGTTATACGGAGCTCTCTGAAGCAAACGATCAGCTTGTCAATAAAAATAAGACCCTCTCAGGCCAAATAAGATCAATATCCAAGATGACTGCAAGGAGTGATAAATTAATTTATGAGAATCACATGATCTCTGCTGATAAGCTTGCCTCACTGCTAGAATCAATCTTACAAGATACAGGAGGTCTCGAGTTAGTATCTTTGCAAAAAACAGCAAATATAGCGCTCAATGATGGAATTGACGATGAGGTTAAAGGTCTGCATGCTATTCTAGGTAATAAGCTAACTGCAACGGATATAGAAATAAAATTAAACGGCGATTACCTGAGTGTTGTGAGGTATTTGCAGAGAGTTGAGAAGAATTCTGATAGTGGAGGAGCATACTGGCAAAGTTTAAATTACAAAGTTCTAGACTACCCTAATGCCCAAATTGATTTGGTTTTAAGAACTTTGAATAAGGGTTGATAATTGTTATGAAATTTCGTCTAAACTACATTTTGATATTATTTCTTGTGCAACTGTCTTGGGCTGAAAATAGCCTAAGCATGGAAAAGTATTCTTTTAACGATCCAACAAAGCCATATGCCTTTAAGGAGAAGACAAAAAACATACAGATAAGCACATCCACATTGGTGCTTGCAATGACATTTATTTCCAGCAAAGGCAGTGCAGCCGTAATTAATGGTGTTTCGTACAAAGTTGGTGATGAAATTGATGGCCACATATTAAAAAAAATAGAGCCCAATAAAGTAACCCTTATCTCTCTGTCATCTGGTGAGAAGATCACGCTTACCGCCAAAAGAAACCTTGTGCTCGAGAAAAAAACAGTGCAAAATAATGACGAATAACTGGAGGTTGTGTAAGTTGTGAAGAGGATTAAGTTAACAAAATATCTAATTGCTGCAGTATCTATTTTGCTGCTGTCATGCTGTACAAGCCATCTTTCTCAAGAGTATACCAAGGCTAATAAAAAAATAGAGAATACCTTAAGTACTGCTATAAAAAATAATTCAACGACTAAAAGCAAGACCATTGAGGTACCAAATACAATATTTTCGGCTTTAGCTCCTCAAGTTGATCTAAGCAAACAAGAAGATGAGCCACGGTTTGATATATCAGCTCAGAAACAAGATGCTGCTCAATTTTTCTCCGGTTTAGCTAAAGGTGCTGGCATAAGTATGATGGTATCGCCTGAATTATCTGGGAATATTACTCTTGATATGTTCGACGTTACGTTGGGTGAAATTCTTGAGTCAGTCCGCTCTGTGTATGGTTTTGAATTTGTTAAAACCAGCTACGGTTA
>JAYYZF010000033.1:0-2557 GCA_036340215.1 Pseudomonadota bacterium
ATTTTATTAGACATTTCCGTGAGAAAAGTAATACCTCATAATACAGGAAAATAACTAACTTTTACGAGGATCATAATAGAGACATAAGCTCTTGAATGATATATATATTATAAAAAAATCATTTTTAACTTAAAATAATGACGAAAAAAACTTATTTTAATTCATATATATAAAGAATAATGCGCGTAAAAAAGCAAACATACAACCAAAAACAGTTGACTAATAAGCAATAAAAATATTATACTAGATATATCATGTAATTACAGGAGGTACACATGTTAAGGAAAACCAATCTAAAACCAATCATAGCAAGCAGCATTTTGTTGTTTAGCGCCAACACTTTCGCAGCAATCAACCTAAATGGCTCTATCGGTAAAGCTCTGGTCCCAGAGAATAACAATCTGTCTAGCGGCAAGTTCAGCTTCGAAGGTAAAGCAGCCGCAAACTTAAGTGCAATATACTCTTTAGACAAATTAAAGTTTGGAGTTGATGCATCAGCTTTTGACGGCAGCTCATCAGTTTATAGTGGTACTATTGGCTTTGAACTCTTAGACGGCTTAACAGCTAAAATCGGCTACCAAGGGGCAGATAACGATAGTAATTCTGCATTTGGTAAGGGTAATTTATATGGCATTGATTATGTCCATAAAAACTTCAATATCGGCATAACATATGGTGATTTTGATGAAAATAGCAATGGGTTTGTCTGTGAGGAATATGGAGTTTTATTCGGCATGGGCGACATTAGCTTACATGCACTCAAGTCTTACTATGACAATCCTAGCGACGTAGAAGACAGCGTTATGAAATATGAGATATCTTATGCTCATAAAATAAACGAAAACCTTTCTATACACCCAACCATCTATTATGCAGAAAGCATGGATAATAGTTCATCTACAACTAGCAATGAAACTGGGTTCATTGGAAGCATTAACTATAAGTTCTAAAAGTAATAGTTAAAAGTCATAAATTAAAGCCACCTTACTTTTTGGTGGCTTTAATTTTTCAGGAAAAATAATATAAGACAGTATATAACATGCAAGTTACTTGTCCATTATTGCAAAAAGTAAAACAAACATCCAAAAACACCAGCACCTAGATTCCTAAGTTTAAATATTATTTAAATAAGTAATTAAACTTAGGAATAGAACCTTTTTTTATTTTCCTCTTGCAATAGCCCAAAACTCTACAGAAAAACAACCTATGCGCCTTAATTCTTTCTCTACAGAAAAAATAGTAGCACCAGTTGTAACAACATCATCCACAACTAAAACTTTTTTATTCTCTAACTTATTTACTGCAGAAAAAGCATTGCGAACATTAGCTAATCTCTCCTCACGCTTACATAGTAATTGTGACTTGGTATTTTTTAGTCGCAATACATAATTATGTGCTACAGGAACTCTAAGTAAATCACCCAAAACTTTCACTAACTCCCAAGCCTGATTAAAACCTCGAGACCTTAATCTATTCTTATGCAAGGGTACAGGGATGATAATATCTGGCAAACTAAAGCCAGGCTTAGAGCATCTATACTCCAGCATACTTGCTGCCAAAAATTTTACAAACTCAAAGTTTGCATGATATTTAAACGAATGAATAATATCAGAAATTGGCTCAATATAAATAAAAGCAGCAAAGATTAAGCTCTCTCTTGGCCTTACAAAGCATGCTGCACAACAAGTAGTAGAGCTATGTGAAAAACTCAGGACTTTACCACATTGACTACAGCAGCTGATATTCCAGGGCAATAAATCATAACATCTATCACAAATAGAGCTCTGAATAGCTATCCGAGAATTACACAATAAACAAGAAACTAGCTTCATCTAAGAAACATAGCTTTATATATTATTTAAATAAATACCGTAGACTAAAGAACTCTGCCACAGGCGAGTTTATTTAACTGAAATGATATTAAAAACTAGAATAATAAAAGCAGAAAAAATCTAGCTTTTCTTTTTAACTTTCTCTTTAATACGTGCTTTTCTTCCAGTCAAGCCTCTTAAGAAGTATAATTTTGCTCTTCTAACCAAACCACGTCTTACAACTTCGACAGCTGCAACGTTTGGGCTGTAAGTAGGGAATGTTCTTTCAACACCCTCACCATTTGATATTTTTCTAACAGTAAAAGATGAGTTAAAACCCTTATCGCCCTTCTTAGCAATAACTATTCCTTCAAATATCTGAATTCGCTCTCGAGAACCTTCTTTAACTTTTACACTTACTTTAACTGTATCACCAGCATTAAAGTTTGGGATTTTTTTATCTTGTATTTGTGAGCTTTCTAACTCTTTAATTAAAGTGTTCATGCCTTGTCCTCATGGGTTGCTAAGTAATTTGCCACGTATTGTAACAATAATTTTTTTTCATTGCAATCTAATTTTGTTGCTAACATATCTGGCCTTTGCAACCAAGTCTTCCCTAAAGCCTGCTGCAAACGCCACTCGGCTATCTTTTTGTGATCTCCACCCAATAAAACCTCGGGACACTTCAGCCCAGAAAAATACTCTGGCCTTGTGTAGTGCTCATGATCAAGCAACTTTGAGCTAAA
>JAYYZF010000034.1:0-2993 GCA_036340215.1 Pseudomonadota bacterium
CTACTTAATACTTTAAGGCCTACATTAATGGACTTTCCAAACCATGGAATTTCTTTGGTGTTATACACAACTGCAGATATATCTTTTTCTTGCAATCTTTGCAGCCATTCTATTGAGAATATATTTTTATATACTGACCTATCCAAAGATGGATGTATATAAGAAACGTGTGCGTTGTTTAATATTGGATCTAATCCTGTATACACACCATATTTTGAATCAATCATTACTTGATAATTTAGTCCGCCAGGCAAAGACAGTATTCTCATATTATGATAATTACTTGTCAAATGGTTTATTACTCTCAAATCATATTCGTTAAACTCTTGCTTTCTAGACATTACATAATTCCCATCATCACTAGATGCAGCAAGACCATCCATAAATAAAATTGGGATAATACAAAATGTAGCAAGTATCCATGTAAGTGCTTTAAGAAAAACCTCTCTTCTATTACTTATTAAAATAGCTAAACTAATAAAAATTAAAAAATTTAGCAATATGCCAAACTTCTCAGTAGGTGTTTTAAAAATATAAAAATATGGAACATTTTTCATCAAGTATATATATATATCTCCTAAAGGGTTTGAAATGCCTTTTGTTAAAAAAATTGTTATTATGACTAAAAAGGAAAGATACTTGAGAACTATATTTTTACTCATAGCACTCTTAATTACTATGAGTCCTGTAAAAATATACAATAGCACTATAGACAATGTGTGCTGATAATAAGCATCTAAAATTGTATTTGAAGTAATCATTTGCCTATGAGTCAATGATTTAAATAAAAGTCCACTCTGAGTCGATACACTTTCAGCCCAAGTCAACGCATATTCTGGTGAAAATATATCTACAATTATGTTATTTTTTATTGAGTAAAAAAGAACAGATAACCAATCAAGATTAAAAATCAAAAACCCCAAATAAGCTATAAAAACTAGCTTTATATACTCTGTAAGATTTTTACTGTTTGCATCAGTCCTAGATAAAATTTGATGCAGTCCAGCAATCAAAACTACTGACAAAATGATTATTGCTGTTGGAGGATTGTAAAATGAAAAAGATAATAAACGTGTCACTAATCCAACAGATATAAATAACTTAAATGTACTATTTGAATATTTCAATACCATATAGTAAAGCAACGGTATGATAGCAATAGAAAATACATTCCATTGATTTAACGCCTGTAAATAATTTATCGAAAAAGGTCCTATCGCATAAAGAAAAGCGATAATTATTGCAGTATTTCTTCGCACATTCAAATATTTTGCAAGCAAAAGAAATGTCACATATGGGGCTATATACATAAATAGCACAAGTGAGAAATTAACAAACCTGTAACTATTTGTTAAATCGGATATTGCAATTAAAATATGATGGTTTATTCCAACCGCATTGGGAATTACGTTTGGCCAACCATAACCAACATCAAACCACGCACTTCCATAAACGTCGGCGTGTCTAGCAAAATCAATAAAAAAATTACCCTCTCCTCCAAGTATTATGGAATTGTTATCGTAAAAGTGATACCAAAGCGAAAATAAAATAAGTACTACTGGAAGCGAATAATAAAAAATATTTGTTGCGCGAGTAGATAGGCTATTTTGCATAGTCTCTATAAGAATTTATATTTTTTCAGGTTTTGAAATAATCCAATTTTCAAGTGCCATATATTTTAACCCTGAATTTTCAAAAGTATGTAAACCTTGCTCTAAGGTACTTGCTAATGGATTGCCATGTAAATTAAATGAAGTATTCATAAATCCCCCCATTCCAGTTTTCTCATAGTAACTCTTTAGCAACCTATATAAATCAGGATTGTCGTCATATGAAACAATTTGTGGCCTAAGGGTGTAATCTTTCTGATGAATGGCAGCACGGAGGTGCTTTTTTGCGAACTCAGTTGAGTCCACGGTAACAATCATGTATTTTAACGAGTCTTTTAATTTATTTTTAATAATGTCATAGTCAACAATATATTTAGAGGCAAAATCTTGCATTATTGTTGGAGCAAAAGGCATCCAAAAATCTCTCATCTTAATCATATCATTTACTTCATAGAATGATTCTAAGGAGCTAGCGTTTGCTAAAATGGCTCTGTTACACAAACTTCTAGCCCCCCATTCACTTGAACCTTTTACACGAGCGACAATATGATTATTAGCAAGTAAGTCTGCGATTTTAACCTCAACATCGTCAAACCAAGCAACTTTATACTTGGAAGAAAGATTGTTTTTATCAATAAATTCAGTAATCGAATCATTGCTATATTTGTGGCCAAAGAACATACTATTTACTGTAAAAAAAGATTCTTTTAATTTATTAGTTAAAAGCCATGTAGCCCCTATTCCAAGAGACTCGTCACCAGATGATGGCTGAAAATGAACTGTATCAACCTCTGGCATATTGTAGATAATTTGGTTCATTTTAACATTCATAAAAACCCCGCCACTGCATGCAATATCATGTATCTGAGTTTTTGCAATTGCACTTCTTATCCATTCTACAACTAAATCTTCTGTGACCCTTTGTGCTGCAGCAGCAATGTTATCAAATCTTTCACCAATAAATTTTTTCTTAAAATGAGTACCAGCAATATTCATATTAAATTTTGATTTAAACTTAAGTGATTCTTTATCAAAATATATAATCTTTCTTAACTCGTCATAAATATGGCTAAAATATTCTGTTTTAGTCACATAAGCCGCAAGACCCATAACCTTATATTCGTGCTCTAAAGGCTCCATTCCTAAAAATTTAGTAATCTCAGAAAACATTAGTCCTATCGATGCTTCAAATGTATTTTCACTAACCATAACCAACTTGTCATTAGATGAATCGTAGGTATAAATTTTTGCAAAATATCCATCTCCAACACCATCCATACTAAATAATAAGGTTTTTTTGTTAATTTCTTTAAGCCCATAGAAAGCAACAGGGGTAACTAGGTGGCACATATGGTGATCATATGAAATAACCTTATCTTGTGT
>JAYYZF010000035.1:0-17936 GCA_036340215.1 Pseudomonadota bacterium
CTGCTGGAGTAGAAATTAAATTTAAAGTAAAGGGAGCTTCAGATATAAAAGTTTTTACTACTAGAGTGGATACTCTGATGGGAAATACTTTTTTGGCAGTTTCATTTGAACATGAAATAGCAAAATTAACAGCTAAAAGTAATCCAGATTGCGCTGCATTCATAAAACAACATAAAGTAAATAGCACTGCAGAGGCAGATATAGCTACAACTGAGAAATTTGGTTATCTATCCCCATTTATTGCATATCATCCTATTACTGGCAAAGAAATTCCTATTTGGTTAGCGAATTATGTACTTGATACTTATGGTACTGGAGCGATAATGGCAGTACCTGCTCATGATGTTAGAGATAATGAGTTTGCTAAGAAGTATGAACTAGATATCATACCAGTAATTAGACCAGTGAGTTCTAAAATCTCCGATGATATTTACACTGGAGATGGTCATTTAATAAACTCTGACAAATATAATGAGATGACTTCAAACGAGGCAAAAGAAGCCATTGTAAATGATCTTGTAAAAAATGATGCTGGAAAAAGTAAAGTCCAATATAGATTAAATGATTGGGGTGTTTCACGTCAAAGATATTGGGGCTGCCCTATTCCAATAATACATTGTGAAAATTGTGGCATAGTGCCTGAGGATGAAGCAAACTTACCCGTACTACTACCAAAGGATTTAGAAATTAGTGATTCTATTCCAACTCTTGCTAAACATGAAAAGTTCATGCAAGTAAGATGTCCAAAATGTAATGGACCGGCAAGAAGAGATCCTGACACTTTTGATACCTTTGTTGATTCATCATGGTACTATTTCAGATACACATGTAATGACCAAACAGCAAAGATTCTTGATAACAGAGTAAACTATTGGGCACCGGTAGACCAATATATTGGTGGAGTTGAGCATGCGATACTTCATCTACTCTATGCAAGATTTTTCTGTAAAGCCTTTCGAAGCCTTAATCTTGTTGAATGTAGTGAGCCCTTTAAGGCACTACTCACACAAGGTATGGTGCTAAAAGATGGAATAAAGATGTCAAAATCTAAAAATAACATAGTGGCTCCTATGCCTTTGGTGGATAAATACGGCGCAGATACTGTTAGGATGTTTATTACCTTTGCAGCGCCACCTGAACAGAGCTTAGAATGGTCTGAACATGGAGTTGAAGGCTCATTCAAGTTTCTCCGTAAGCTCTGGGAGTTCTCCCGAAAAATGATAGGAACATGTTACGACCCCAAAAACATCAAAAAGAGTAAGACTTTTATACAGATTAATGAGATTTTACAGCAAGCAAACTATGATTATGAAAGACTTCAATTTAATACTATCATAGCTGCTGTGATGAAAATTTTTAATATAATCGTAAAATGTGATCGTAGTAATGAAAGTGATTTAATCCACTATGGCTTAGTTAATCTTTTAAGAATTATAGCTCCAGTCTGTCCTCATATAGCCCATAAGCTGTGGACTGATCTAAATTATGGTAAGAATATCTTTTTTGATGGGTGGCCAAAAATTAGTAAGGAAGATTTAGAATCGAATTCAGTGAATATAGTTGTACAGATAAATGGCAAGAAAGTATGTCAATGTGAATTCAATGCTACTATTAAGAACGAAGAGCTTCAATTGAAAGTGCAAGAAATACCAAAAGTGAAGAAAGCTGTAAATGAAAAAAGCATTAAAAAGATTATAGT
Organism: Pseudomonadota bacterium; assembly: GCA_036340215.1. Classification (GTDB taxonomy): domain Bacteria; phylum Pseudomonadota; class Gammaproteobacteria; order Comchoanobacterales; family Comchoanobacteraceae; genus JABJPE01. Next base: position 1,700 of record JAYYZF010000035.1, read on the forward strand.
TGTACCAAATAGACTAGTAAATATAGTGGTTTAGCATGAAATATGTTCGTTTTACAATTTTTTTTATTTTCATAATCCTAGGAGCTTGTTCTACATCTACAAGCACTCCATATCCTAGCAACTTACAACCTGTTTATGTTGATACAGTTGGAAATTTCGACTATACATCTCTTAAGTATAACTTGCAAAAGTCATTACTATCTTATGATATTAAACTAACTAATATTAAAAATGAGGCTAAAACCATATTAACTATTAAAAAAATAGAAAATAGCGAGGAGGTAATAACTAAGAAAAACCTAACATCTACCCAAAATTATTTCGTAAAGAAGTTATACAAGGTTAACTTTGGGCTACAGTTTCCTACCCTTAAAACTAATAATAACTTTAAATTAAGCTCAAGTTCACCAACACTAATTATAAATAATACCAATGCATTCTCAAAAATTGACTTTGACGAAACAAAAAATGAGCTAGAAAATGAAATTGTTTATAAAATAGTAAGTAAAGTAAGATCTAATGCGGGAAAAAAAATCTAAGTTCCACGTCTAAAAAATGAGTCTAGCTCTTTTAGACTTAATTGCTTACATGTAGGCCTTCCATGGTTACATTGTTCTGCAGCATTAGTTTGCTCCATCTCTCGTAAAAGCCCATTCATTTGATCAAGAGATAAGTAATCATTAGCTCTAACTGCAGCATGGCAAGCCATAGTAGCAATAATATTATTAGTAGCTATTGTTAAACTATCACTTGTTTCATATCTACTAATCTCTATATTTACATCTGAAAACAAGGCAGCTACATCAGCCTTTTTTAACAATGCTGGAACACTTTTTATAATAACAGCATCCCCTGAGTAACTTAAAGAGAAACCCAACTGAAAGTAAACCTCTTCAATTTCCTTTACTCTTTTCAATATATTGCATTCAACCTTGATTTTTACTGGGACAAGAAGTAATTGTGAAGATATGCCATTATTTTTGTAGGCTGTCTTCATCTTCTCATAAATAACTCTCTCATGTGCTGCATGCATATCTACTATGATTAGACCAGACTTGTTTTGAGCTAAAATAAATAAGCCACTCAGCTGGCCAATAGCATGCCCTAGTGGATGATGTTGAATACCCTTAATACTTTTTTGCTGATCATTATTGTTAATAATTTTTTGTTCAGATTGCAATGGTTGTCTAACACTAGTTTTATTATCTATAATAATAGAACTAGCAATTGCATTTTGTTGCTCATTTGTTAAGTCATTTAATATGACGCTACTACTAAAATCATGTTTTTCTTCTGATTTACTAGGCTTAAATTCATTACTTTCTAATATTGAATTTATATTAAATTCCGTGTTTTCAATAAAGCTAGCTGCAAGTGGTTGTGATGTAATTTTCTTTAATGACTTATATACAAACTGTGATATTGATTTACTATCGGTGAAGCGTATTTCCTCTTTACTTGGGTGAACATTTACATCAACAACTGTTGGGTCAATTGTGATGAAAAGAACAAATGCAGGAAATCTACCACTTTGCATAACATCGCTATATGCTCTTTTTACAGCATGGGCTATAGCTTTATCTTTGACAACTCTATTATTGACGAAAAGGTACTGCATATCTGAATAGCCACGTGAAAAATATGGTTTTGATATCCAGCCTGAGATTTTGTAATCATTTTCTGAATTGTCAACTAACATATTATTCTGAGAAAATTCAGTGCCTAGGACTTGTTCTATTCTTTCTTGCTCATTTCCCTTCTCAACAGCCAAAAAGTCACGAACACGTTTACCATTATTTGTTACTGTAAAACTTACATTGAAATTAGCTAACGCTATTTTTTTTATTACTTCATCTAAATATGAGAATTCTGTTCGTGTTGATTTAAGAAACCTTCTTCTTGCTGGGACATTATAAAAAAGATCTTTAACCGTGATTGTTGTCCCATAACCACATGTGCAATCATATACATCAGGTGTTGAATCGCTCTCAAATAACTCTATCTTAGCTCCTATGTCAGCATCTTTGTGCTTTGACTCTATTTCAAATCTTGAGACAGCAGATATACTTGCTAATGCCTCTCCCCTAAAGCCATATGAGTGAATGCTGTTTAAATCATCTATAGATTTTATTTTACTTGTTGCATGTCTTTGCAAAGCTAATGGTAATTCATTAGCTGTAATACCTTCCCCATTATCCTTAATTCGTAACAAAGAAACGCCACCCTCTTCAATATCTATCTCTATTGCATTGGCGCCGGCATCAAGGGAATTTTCTAAACATTCCTTTAGAATTGAGGCTGGCCTTTGCACAACCTCACCAGCTGCTACTTGTCTTATTATACTTTCATCAAGCTTAATTATTTTAGACATATTATCTCCTAATTTAGTATAGGCAATATTAATGTTTGTCCTATGTATATTTTATTTTCTGCAATATTATTTACATGAAGAATATCATCAACTTTAACTCTATATTGCCTTGAAATACTTGTAAGGGTATCACCTGTATTTACTTTTACATATTTCTTATCAAAATTATTATTAAAAAAAGTATTTTTTAGTTTCTTTTCTTTAAGGTACTCTATAACTGCATTTAAAAATGCCTGAGATAAACTATTTTGATATGATGCATTAACTAGCTTTTTTGCCTCTTTTTTATTAGATACAAAGCCTGACTCGACTAGGACAGAAGGTATATATGGGCACTTTAATACTACAAATGCAGCCTGCTCAACCTGATTACTATGCTTTTTAGCTACTTTCGTAACATTCTTTAAAATCTTCTTCCCAAAAATTAAGCTTTGATGAACAGTTGCAACTTGCTGAAGGTCGATTAAAACAGATTCAAGTATATAACCATGATGGGACTGTTTGGACTTCCCATCATATAAGCTATTCTCTTTATCCGCAAGAATTCTAGCTGCCTCACTTGTGGCTCCACTTTCTGATAATGCATATACTGAAACCCCACTTGCTTTTGAACTAGGGTGTGAATCAGCGTGTATAGAAATAAACAGATCAGCTTTTCTATCCTGAGCAATTTCAGTTCTTTTTCTAAGCTCGATATATCTGTCACTTTTTCTTGTTAAATAGGCCTTTAAACCATCAATTTTATTTATTTTAGCAGCTAGTTGTTTCCCTATTGCCAACGTTATGTCTTTTTCTTGAATACCACTTGCCGATATTGCCCCTGGATCATTACCACCATGTCCGGGGTCGATAACTATAACTATATCTCTTAGAGTTTTTTGTGGCTTGTGTATTTTTGGTGATTTTACTACTTTTTGTTTTGGTTTTTCATTATCTTTAGATTTAACGATGATTCCATTTTTTGTTGATGAACTTAGGCTAGTATCAAGAATTAATGTGTAGTTATCTTGATTATTTAAAAGTTTATGTGAAACTTTTATTGGCTTAGTGAATTCATAAACGATTCTCGTCTTTAAATTATTTATAAGATTCAAACGAGATTTTTTAATACACTTACTATAATTGTTCTCATTGTAATCATTAAGAATTATTGCATTTGAGTTAAAATCTAGGACTAACCTTGTAGGGTTGTCTAGTGTAAAAATAGAATAACTTGGCTTATTTTTAAAAATAAAATTTAGCTTGCTATCACACAATTGCTCATCATCGGAATAGCATAATGTCTGAATAAAAACTAAGACAAGTATTTTTAAAAAAATTGAGCGCAAGGTCAATCTCCAAACGTAGGGATTAGGTATCTAGCTTTCTAGCTTTTTTCGTACTAGATCTAAATCCTCTTGGGTATCAACACCAATCGGCAACTTCTCTGTTGTAGTGCTTACATAAATTCTACCACCATGCCACAAAATTCTAAGCTGCTCAAGTTTTTCACATGCCTCTATTTCACACTCAACTGTTTTCAGATACTCTTGAAGAAAACCGACACGATAAGCATAAATACCAATGTGTCGATAATGTACTGAGCCAATAGTCTTAGTTTCACCAGAAAAGTTTTCTCTTTCCCATGGTATTGGAGCCCTACTAAAATAAATCGCATGCCCCCTTTTATTCATAACAACCTTGACTATTGCCGGGTTAAATACATCTTTTACGTCATGAATTGGTGTTGCGATGGTGGAAACCTTTGCATTGTCATGTATGTCTAATGAATACGCCGCTTTATGGATAATGCTAGGTGGCATCATTGGCTCATCACTTTGTAAATTTACAATAATGTCATCTTTTTCGTAGCCTAGTGCTTCGGCTGCTTCCGCAATCCTTTCTGTACCAGTATTATGATCACTTGAGGTCATACAAACATGAGCACCAAAATCTTTTGCTACATCTGCAATTTCCTTACTATCTGTAGCTATTACAACCTTAACAGCACCACTGTTAACTGCCTTATCATAAACGTGCTTTATCATGGGAATACCAGCAATTTTAGCAAGAGGCTTGCCAGGCAGCCTTGTCGAATTTAACCTTGCAGGTATGATTACTTTGAAGTGCATATGATCTCCTTAAGTCAAATTTCATCCTTATAATCAAGGAGATTAGGTATATTGTCCTCTATTGAAAAATAGATCTCATCATTTCTACATATTAACTTATTTTCAACACGTGAGTAAAACAATTTTTCTTTACATTTAGGGCAAGCTAATATTTCTAAAAGATCACTATCAATCATATGATAAGCTTATTTTCATCATGAGAGTCTTCGGGATTCATTTTATTCATATTTACATTATTGGGGGCTGGTTGTGCAAATTTATTCGCAGGCTTAGGCCCAACTGGTTCTTCAAACCTAGAAGAGTGGTGATAAATACATTCAACCACCTTGGGAGGATAGTACCAAGATGCAAAAATACTAACGCTAGCAACAGTTAATAGTATTGTTGGATCAATCTGAACTTCTTGAAAGAAAATAATTGCGCAAACGAATAAAATAATCGTTACTATAAGAAGAATTCTTAACACATTCCCTTGAGTAACGCTGAAGGAGCTATAATCATCGTTTGATCTATATTGATCAAAGTCATCCATTACACTGCCAGCTGCAGCCCATGATTTAGCGTCAAACTTCCATGGGTTTGATGCTAGTTCACCAGCAGTAATAAATCTAGAAACAGCTCTTAATCCAGCCAAACAAGTTAGGATTAAATATTCAAAGTAGGATGTTTTATACTTACTAATTTTTTCACTGCCAGGGTGTGAGGCGAATAAGGAGCCAATTTGTACTAGTATATATTGACCTAACTCACACAGTTGAATAAATGTTCTGAAGAAGATTAATGATAATACAAAATATTTATGATGAACGTAAGGGATAACTAACTTACTTACCTCAATCAAGTAATGCTGATAACTATTTATCAGCTGAGTATATTCAATGTGTGCAAAAACAAAGGCAATCACAGCGGCTAAAACTAAACAGCCCAGCAAGTAAGGAATCTTTTTAGTTTTAACTGATAATTTTAGTTGGAAAAAAGTTAATATTCTTTTGTATAAAGAGTTTGCATATGATATCGCGTCAGGTACAACAGAGAAAAGCACTAGAGTTGTAGTAAGTCCAGATGATAGGTAATATGTTATACCGATGTTATTCATGAAGAACTTAAGAATCTGGATATAAAGAGCACCATAATTAGTGAGATATAAAAAGGAAGCGCAAGTTATTGATAAAATAAATCCTATGACCACCTTGGGATCTGTCGCAAGATTAATCAGTTTATTTTTAAATTTTTCTAAATCGAAGTGATCTGCTGATAATAAATATAGACCATAGTATGATTGAAACTTGAAAATTGTTGTAATGGGAATACTCAAAAGAGAAAAAACAAAAAACCCAATTACAGTGAAATGATTCCAGATAAAAACGCCGAGAAATAAGTTGTCTACAAGGGCAAAAATAAAGCTAAATGTAATTAAGAGGAAAATTCTGTTTGATGAAGGTTTAAGCATAGATCTACCAATACTAATTTTCTACTGCTGCACTCGGGACGGCCGGATTTGAACCGACGACCTCTTGCGCCCCATGCAAGCACGCTACCAAGCTGCGCCACGCCCCGTTTGCACTAGTTTAATCTGCAAGTAATTCGTGGTCAATGTTTTCCAGACTTTTAATTATATTTAAGAGCCTGTGTCGTGACTTATCAGGTACGCTTTTTGTATTATCAAGATTCTGTTTATCAAAAAACTTTTTTGCACCTGCTACAGTATACCTATTGAGATGAACTAAATTAGAGATATTTCTTATCGTGATAATATCATCTCTTTTATAGTAACGCCTTTCTTTTCTGCGGATAGGTTTTAAGTTAGGAAATTGGCTTTCCCAATATCTTAAAACATGTGGCTTGACTTGATAACAAAGTGAAGATGTCTCACCAATTGTGTAGACCCTGCCTTCAACCACATCAAGGCCCGAAAGCCACTCTTGTGTAACAGTATCAGTCTTTAGTATCTTCCTTTGTGTGTTTTGATCCGTCATATCTTTCAATCCTTGATTTTAGTTTATTCCCTGCTCTAAATGTCACAACTCTCCTTTTTGAGATAGGAGTAGGTTTCCCTGTCCTAGGGTTCCTTCCTGGTCTCTCAGCCTTATCTAGAAGGTCAAAGTTACCAAAACCAGATATCTTTACAACCTCACCTCTCCCTAGTGTGTTGATTATTGCCATAAACGTTTGTTCAACTATTTTTTCTGAATCTACTTTACTAAGACCGGTAGTCATACAAATTGATTCAGCTATTTTTTGTTTTGTTAAAGTTTCTGACATTATACCCTCACATATATGTTTGCTTGTTCCAATCTACTGGTTATCGACTCAATAATTATGTTTACATCATTATCATGGAGCGTATTAGTATCATGTTGAAAAACTAACGAAATTGCAAGACTTTTTTCCCCTTTTTTCATATTATCGTCCTGATATACATCGAATAAGCTTACTTCTTTTAACAATTTTTTATCGGTATTTTTTATTATTGTATAGATTTCTTGGAACGTAATGTCAGGTGGACATAGCAAAGATAAATCTCTTTTAATCTTTGGCTGATTTGAATAGTTGGTATGTCTCAAACCTTCGGTGTTAATAAAATATTTTAAGTCAAACTCAAAAATTATAGTTTGTTCTGGCAACTTGTAATTACTTAAAACTTTAGGATGAACAACAGCAATCTTTCCTATTACATCATTACCCAAAATTATATTTGCGGACATACCCGGATGGTAGCCCTGAATTGTACAACTGTGGAATTTAGGGTGTAAATTAAGCTTATGAAAAACACTTTCCAAAATTCCTTTTGCGTCAAAGAAATCAGTTTTTACCTCAGCTTCACGCCATGATTGTGGTAACTTTTGCCCAACAAAAATAGCTGCAATTTTATTTATCGCTTGACCACTTTTTAAAAAACACTGACCTACTTCAAAAAGCCTAAAACTTGTTTTTTGCCTACTGTAATTATGAGATGCAACCTTTAGCAAACCTGACACAAGAGTCTCTCTCATGTACTCCATATTTTTAGATATAGGATTAATCAACTTTAGGGCTTCATCAGCACTATTGAAGTTAAGATAATCTTGCTCAGATATAAAACTATAACTTATCACCTCACGCAAACTGTTAGCAGCTAAGAAGTCTTTTAACATTTCAACATTTTGATCTTTACTGACTCGGACTGAACGTGCTTCAAACTTCAGGTTCAATGGAGTTTTTGGAATATTTGCATAACCTATTAGACGCAAGGCTTCCTCAATATAATCCACTGCAATATTCAAGTCTGATCGCCATGCTGGTGGCTCTAGGGTCCAGACATCATTTTTGACTGTACTCTTTATACCAATTTTACTAAAAAATTTAGTGAGCTCATTAATGGATGGGCTTAGACCTAAAACCTTGTTAATATCGCCATGGAGCAATGTAGTAATATTTGGGCTAATATTTTCACCAAATAACTCTATCCCATTAACATATTCTCCACCGACTATGTCTAGTAACTCATGGACAAGAACATTTCTCATCTCTATTGTGTTTGAGTAATCAATACCTCTTTCAAAGCGATACGCTGAATCTGAGTTAAGCTTAAACTTACGGCAAGCTTTAGCGATAGATTTCGGTGAAAAACAAGCGCTCTCAACGAAAATATTCTTTGTATTTTCAGTTACAGCAACAGATAAGGCCCCCATAACACCGGCAATTGCTACTATTTTTTTAGAGTCGGCTATAACTAGAATATCATCATCTAATTCTAGGGTTTCTCCAGTAAGTATCTTTATTTTTTCACCAGACTTAGCGTAACGTACACAAATATCACCCTCGAGAAGGTCAGCATCAAAGATGTGAAATGGCTGGCCATATTCAAACATGAGATAGTTTGCGGTATCAACAGCTGTATTAATTAAACCTACATCAATTTTTTCTAAACAATCTTTTATAAACTGCTTATTTTCTGACCTGATATCAACGTTTTTTATGAACGCGCCACTGTATACTCTAACATCAGTGGTAGCAGTGATACTTACTTTGAATGGTAAATCACTAGTTGCCGCTGCTAGTGGTTTTGAATCTATCTTCGTTAGCATTTTCGCATCTGAAAATGCTACAAGCTCCCTTGCGATACCCTTTACCGATAAGCAATCTCCTCGATTAGGAGTAACATCGAAGTCAAATAAAACATCATCTAAATCTAAATGTTCTATTATATCTACTCCAAGATTCGTACTATCCTTGAGATGCATAATACCTTTTTCAGGGAAATTTAACCCAAGCTCCTTACCTGAACACAACATGCCCTCGGAATATACACCTCTAAGTTTAGACTTTTTTATTTTTATATTGTTAGGTAATCTTGCACCCACAGTAGCTACGGCGACATAGATACCAGATCTCACCGTACTACAGCCGCAGACGATACTGAGCCTTACGCCAGAACCAACCTCAACGTCGCATATATTTAACCTAGTTGCATCTGGGTGCTTTGATACAGCATGTACGTATCCGGTTACAACTCCAGTTACATCAGGCTTTAAATTTATAATTTCGTCAAGCTCAAGACCCGCATTTGTTAGAATATTTCCTATTTCATCGCTTGTTTGTTCAGTAAAAACAAATCGCTCGAGCCATCTTTTGGTAACCTTCATTCCCATATTAAACCTGTCTGAGTGTAACTAAAACTGCGCCAAAAAATCTATATCGTTCTCAAAAAAGAGACGTAGATCATTAATTCCGTACTTTAACATTGCCAAACGATCAATACCAACACCAAAGGCATAACCTCTATACTTTTCAGGATCTATTTTTACGTGCTTAAAAACATTTGGATGCACCATTCCACATCCCATTACTTCTAACCAAGGACTGTCTTTTGCCATTCTAATATCAACCTCAGCAGACGGCTCTGTGAATGGGAAGTATGATGGGCGGAACCTTACTTCAATCTTTCTTTGAAAGAAGATACTAAAAAAATTATCAATTAGTGATTTTAATTCAAGAAAATTACATGTTTCAGAAACCACAAGCCCCTCCAACTGGTGAAACATTGGGGAATGAGTTGGGTCTGAATCACACCTGTAAACTTTGCCTAACGATAACATAGAAAGAGGAGGATGCTCAGCAAGCATAGTATGAATTTGTGCAGGTGAGGTGTGAGTCCTTAACAGTCTATCACCTGAGAAATAAAAAGTGTCATGCATTGCTCTTGCAGGATGAAGTTCATCTATGTTAAGTGCTGTGAAATTATGGAAGTCATCTTCAATTTCTGAGCCAGAAACAGAGCTAAATCCATATGAACTGAATATAGATACCAAATCTCTTACTGCTAATGTTATAGGATGTAAACTTCCACTCACCACGTTAGTACCGGGCAGTGTGACATCTATTTTATCTTGTTTTAACTTTACTTCTAGCTCACAGTCAGCATGGTAGTCTTTTGCCTCAGTTAAAGCTGACATAACATTGACTTTTGCTATATTAATTGCTCTTCCAAGTTCCTTTCTCTCGGCCACGGGAGCTTTGACAATGTCACGGAGCAAGCAAGTTAGATCGCCTGACTTGCCTAGGTATTTAACTCGTATTAGTTCTACTTGCTGAAGGCTACTGGCGTTTTTGATGTCTGCAAGTGCATTTTTTTCTAACTCAGTTGCCTGAAGAATAATATCTTTCACAGCATCATCCATATATAGTGTGGTGTTACTACAGAGCTTTTACCTTGTCGACTAAGCCCATAAATACAGAGTTGTCTTGTACTGCTATTTCAGCTAGCATCTTTCTATTTAGATCTATATTTAAGACTTTAAGCCCATGAATAAACTCACTATAGCTAATACCTGCTTGCTTGCAGGCAGCTGAAATTCTAACAATCCACAAAGAGCGCATTACTCTTTTCTTTACACGTCTATCACGATACGAGTACTGACCTGCCTTTATAACAGCCTGCTTAGCAACTCTATATACTCTACTACGTGCACCATAGTAACCTTTTGCTTTCTTTAATATTTTTTTGTGTTTTCTTTTAGCAACAACACCACGCTTTACTCTAGCCATTTAAAAACCTCATCTACTTCTGCTTTAACATTCTAAGCACCATGCTCTTTTCACAAGAGCTAACTGAGTTAACTGCAACTCTAAGCCTTCTTTTTCTGCCTTTTGCTTTCTTTGTTAAAATATGATTCCTATTTGCAGCACGACGTTTTATCCTACCACTTTTTGAAACTTTAAAGCGTTTAGACGCCCCTTTTATAGTTTTCATTTTTGCCATTTCTGCATATCCTCTGACTTTAAAAATAAGTTATACACTTTGCAGCCTGTATTCTCGACTTTTCCATACGTAAAGTCAACAATAATTTCAACTTTTTCTGGGAGAAACAACCATGTATAGTTGTTTACCTTCTTGAGAAGCTGGTTGTTCAATATCTGCAAGCTCGTGTAACGCCTGCTCAACTCTGTCTAAAATTACCCCACCCAGATCTCTGTGTTGCATTTCTCTTCCTCTAAAAATCACAGTCACTTTGACGCGATGACCAACCTCTATGAAGGAAGAAATTTTCTTAAGTTTTATGTTGAAGTCACCAACATCTGTGTTAGGTCTAAATTTAATTTCTTTTAATGTGACCTTAGTCTTTTTTCCTGAGTTCACCTGTTTTTTCTTATGATAAACTAACTTCCCATAATCCATAACTCTGCATACAGGGGGATTAGAGTTTGGTGACACTTCTACTAAATCTAGACCTGCATCTTTTGCTACTTGCAGAGCTTCTTCAATTGAAACTAGACCATGTTGTGTTGCTTTTTCATCAACTAATCTTACCTGAGAACAAGTAATGCTCTCATTAATTCTCATTTTTTTACTTTTACTCACTGTGCCCCTTTTATTGATATTAAACTTTAAATATAATTCACAAATCTATGATATTAGCGCGACAAAATCATCGAAGCTCATTGCTGAAACCTTCTTTTCAGTTCTTGTTCTCACCGCAACCTGGCCACTTGCCATTTCCCGATCGCCGCATACAAGAATGTATGGCACCCTTTGCATGCTATGCTCACGAATCTTATAACTTATATTTTCATTACGCAAATCTGTTTTAACTCTGTAACCAATATTATTTAATTTCTTAGCTAATCCAGAGGCATATTCTATCTGATTCGTCGATATATTAGCAACAACTATCTGAAGTGGTGCGAGCCAGAACGGCAAAGACCCCGCATTTTCTTCAAGAAGTATACCAAAAAATCTCTCAATAGACCCTAAAACAGCACGATGAAGCATTACAGGTACTTTCTTAGAATTATCGCTGTCTATGTATGAGCAACCTAGTCTCTTTGGCATTGAAAAATCAAGCTGAATAGTCCCACACTGCCAAACCCTTGATAGGCAATCTTTTAAAGAAAATTCCAGCTTTGGACCATAAAAAGCGCCCTCACCAGGCATTACTTCCCACTCCAGACCTTTATCTTGGAGCGCCCTTTCTAATGCCAACTCAGCTTTATCCCAGTCCTCTTCAGAACCAACTCTTTTCTCGGGTCTTGTCGATAGTTTGATCGCAATATTTTGAAAACCGAAGTGGCTGTATATTTCAAAAACTTGATTAATAAAATTATTTACCTCAGGCTGGATCTGATCCTCTGTACAGAAAATATGCCCATCATCCTGCACAAAATTACGCACTCTCATAATACCATGTAGCGATCCGGATTGCTCCTTCCTATGACAACAACCGAATTCAGAAAATCTGACAGGGAGATCTTTATAGCTTCTAAGCCCTTTGTTAAAAACTTGAATATGTCCAGGACAATTCATCGGCTTTACAGCTAAATCCTTATCGTCACATTGAGTTACGTACATGTTTTCTTGAAATTTATCCCAATGACCAGACTTTTGCCATAAGGATTTATCAAGGATAAGAGGGGTGCATATTTCTTTGTAACCGTATTCTTTATTCACTTTTCTGACGTAGTCGATTATCAATTGATATACTAACCAGCCATCTGGATGCCAGAATATCATTCCTGGTCCTTCTTCCTGGAGATGAAACAAATCTAACTTTTGCCCAAGTTTTCTGTGATCGCGCTTTTTCGCCTCCTCTATTCTAAACAAGTAATCTTTCAGATCTTTCTTATTATTCCATGCTGTACCGTAGATACGCTGCAACATCGGGTTATCGCTATTACCTCTCCAATAGGCGCCTGCCAACTTTGTAAGCTTAAACGAGCCAAGGAAGCTGGTATTCGGGACATGCGGGCCACGACACAAATCAGTAAAGTCGCCTTGCTTGTATGTTGATAGTGTTTCACTGGCACCAATATCCTTGATTATGTCGCACTTGTAGTCTTCTCCTAGCGAATTAAAGTAGTTCATAGCATCATCATAAGAGATTACATCTCTAACTATATCTATCTTTTCTTCAACTAATTCGGCCATCCTTTCTTCAATTTTTTCTAGATCAGCTTCGTTAAATCCTGCTGGATAATGAAAATCATAGTAAAAACCATCTTCAATAACAGGACCAATAGTTACCTGAGCCTGAGGATACAACTGCTTAACCGCTTGTGCCATAAGATGAGCTGTAGAATGCCTAATAATCTCTAAGCCCTCTTTGTCTTTAGCGGTAATGATTCTGAACTTTGAATCTTCGGTTATAAGGGTAGAAGAATCTACAATCTTACCATTGACTTCAGCAGCCAACATGGCCTTGCTTAGGCCCTCTCCGATACTTGAGCAAACTTCTTTCGCAGTAAGGTGCTGCGCAAACGAGCGTGTACTGCCATCTGGCAATGTCAGTTGTATCATAAATAACCCCAGAGCTTAAAATTTGGTAGGCACGAGTGGGATCGAACCACCGACCACCACCATGTCAAGGTGGTGCTCTACCGCTGAGCTACGCGCCTAAACTCTGTTAACATAACAATAAATATTAACTTTTGCAATCTATAAGCTATATAAAATGCCTACTTGGCATCCTCGTCCTTCTCATCTCCAATATCAGAGACACCCTCAGTTCTCTCATGAAACTCTTGCTGCTCCTTGGAGTCAATAGACAGAGTCGCTGTTGGACGAGCCAAAAGTCTCTTTATGCCTATGGGATATCCAGATTCTACACAGTAACCGTAAGTGCCGTTATCAACCCTGATAAGGGCCTCTTCTACTTTATGGAGAAGCTTAGTTTTCCTCTCAGTTGTTCTCAGGTTAATTTGTAAAATATCTGCATCAGATGCAAGATCAAGAGAATCTCCAACCTCACCACTTGCTAGCATACTATTCCTTGCTTCGTTTATGTCTTTCTTCAGGTCCTCTTGCATTTTAACTAGCATATCTTTAAAAAACATGCGCTGCTGTTTTCCCATGTAATCGTCATCAGACATTTCTAACAATTCTTTCTCAGTAAGTAAATTTTCGTCCTTTGTTACTGTCACAATATTGCTCCTTAGATTATGATTGCAAAACTTCATGGCATATTAAATACGTTTTAAAAATATTGCTAGCAAAAAGTTAAAAAATGTAAAAAAACTTACAAGCACTTCTGTTATATCTGATAAGTATAAGAAACAGAGCACTGCATATTTCCAAGTAAGAATGCCTAGGCAGTAAATACAAAAAAAATTTACTCGCATTCAGGCATTCAAATAACTGCTAGAAGTATATGCTGCAAATACTTCTAGCAGGATAAAGATTGCTATGGCGTTATACTTATCTAACTTGAAATAGCAGAAACACAATTTTGTGCTAACGCAGAAAATATGAGTAGAAAAATTTGAAAACTCAAAAAGACAACTCAAAGGAAAAAACACGTGAAATATTATTTACTTAAAATATTTAAAACTGAATCCTCGCAAATTTATTGTTTTTTTTCAACATGATACATGTCCTCATGATATATTAGTATAATAATCAATATATTACTGGACTTTTTCGGCTATTTATGTCAAAATATAAATAATTACGCTTATAGTCTAAGGAGGGATGCAGCGTGAAAATAGCAAATATAAAAGTTGCCGCAGTTCTAGGATCTGGAACTATGGGGGCTCAACTGGCTGCTTGTCTGGCCAATTCTGGAATCAAAGCATATCTTTATGATCTAAAAGACGGCGATAAACTTATCGCAGCTACTGCGAAAACTAATCTTAGGAAAATAAATCCTCAACCTCTACAAACAGCAGCAACTTCTGAATTAGTAAAGGCCTGCAGCTACGACGAAGATCTTAATCTTCTGCAAGAATGTGATCTAATAATTGAAGCAGTTGCAGAAAATATAGATATAAAAAAATCTATCTTCACAAAAATTAGCCCATTTATAAAAAGTGGGACGTGGATTGGCACCAATACATCTGGTCTATCTGTGAACAAAATATCATTATCTCTACCTGAAGAACTGAGAAGTAGATTTTTGGGAACGCATTTTTTCAACCCACCGAGATATCTACCCCTAGTAGAAATCATAAGGACTATACATACACAGGCTGACATAGAGCCTCTCATTAACTTTATAATTTCTATTCTGGGTAAGGAAGTGGTCTTAGCACCAGACTCACCAAATTTTATTGCTAACAGGGTCGGCTTATTTTCTTTACTACTTACAACCAGGAATGCTATAAAATTCCAAATACCATTTGAAGTTGTTGATACTTTGACTGGTATTCCACTTGCTCGCCCTAAGTCTGCTACATTTAGGACAGCTGATGTTGTTGGACTTGATATCCTTGCAAATGCAATAAAAACCTCAGCAAGTGTTAGCCACGATCCTTGGCATGACATAAATTCCATCCCCAGTTTTATGCAGAAATTGATAGATAACAGTAGTCTTGGGCAAAAAAGTGGCAAAGGGATATACGAAAAGCGTAAAGACGGTATTTATGTATTAGATTTAGATACAATGGCATATAGGATTGCAACGAAGAAACCACCTTCATCACTTTTGAAATTACTCGCAAGGGAAGATAAGTATGAAGTTCTCAATACACTATGCAAGTCTAAAGAAAAACATCATCAATTTCTTTGGCTGACTATTGCTGAATTATTACACTACTGCTCTTGGCTTTGTGAGGACCTAGCTATAACTACAGCTGACCTAGACAATGCAATTAAGCTAGGCTTTGGCTGGGAATTGGGGCCATTTGAACTTTGGCAACAAGCTGATGTTAGAAAAACAGCAATGCTTCTAGAAAGTAACATAAATAGCGGAAAGCATAATGTTAATATCCCCTTACCGAATTTCGTTAACTTGTACAATTTATTTTACAAGGGAAATACCTCACTGGCACCAAGACAAGGTAAATTCGTAGCTCCAACAGAATTTGCAGCGAGCTCTAGGTCAAGTTTGAGAAAAATTCTTACTACTCGGTCCTTTGAACAAAAAATAATATTTGAGACAAATGAAACTAAGTTGTGGACTGATAAAGATGAAGTTTTTATCTTTTCAATCAAGACGAAGCTAGCAACGATCAATTCAAAAGTTCTCAATGATTTTATGAAAGCAATCGAAACAGCTGAAGCTAATAATATTCCTCTGGTAATCTGGCATGAACATGAAAAAAATTTTGGTGCTGGAGCTAATTTGAAGGACATAGGTAAGCAGTACATGCTAGGTGGAGGCAAAGCGATAGGAAAAGTTATAGCACAATTCCAGAACACCGTAATGCGCTTAAAGTATGCAAATATTCCAACAATAGCAGCGGTTCAGGGTCTATGTCTCGGGGGTAGTTGTGAGATAATGCTCCATTGCAAGCATAGAGTAGTTACTTTTAACTCGTATATAGGCCTTGTGGAAGCTGGTGT
>JAYYZF010000036.1:0-28763 GCA_036340215.1 Pseudomonadota bacterium
AAGATAATGCTGATGCAAGGCTTACAGAAATAGGATATAAGTTAGGAACTGTAAGTAGATCCAGGTATGATTTATTTATTGAGAAGCAACATGATATAACGAAATTGGAAAGGTTTTGTAAAGCCAAAATTATAAAGCTAAAAGATGTCAGTCGTTTGAATGATAATAGCCTAAATGCAAGTAATGTGTGGCAAGTGCTAAAAAGACCTGAAATAAACTACGAACACTTGAAGAGTTTTTTTGATCAAGACTATACCCCGGAGGTCTTTGCAGCAGTTGAGGTAAATGCTAAGTATGAGGGTTATATCGAGCGCCAAAAAATTGAAATAGCAAAGTCAAAAAAGATGCTGTGTATTAGAATCCCAGAAAACTTTTGTTATGCAAGTGTGCCAAGTTTGTCAAACGAAGCAAGGCAATATCTAGAAAAAGTTCGTCCTTTGACTTTAGATCAGGCTTCAAGGATCTCGGGAATAACACCTGCAACTATATCAATATTACAGGTTGCACTTAAAAAAGAAAAGGTTAAGTCTACACTATAACTTTGGGATCTATACTACAGTGCTTAATTTTTCTTTATTATCTTCTGTGCTAACCCTATTTCTAAATAATAACAGTGTGCTAAATGCTATTAGGTTACAGATAATAAGGGTAATTCCCAAAGATAGAGGTGTTCTATCATAAAAGCGCATTACAATATCAGCTATAATCTGTGCAAAAACGAATTTATAAGCACTAATTAGAGCAAATGCTGATCCTGCTATTTCTTGAAATGGTGCCATTGTTCCGCCGATTCCTGCCCCAACCATGTAAGAAGCTCCAAATATGATAAAAATTATACCTATATGAGTCGGGTATAATAAGTTTTGTTTATAGAGTAAATAGCTCATAGTTAATATGAGAGCGCCAAGTAAGTGGCACCCTAACCCAATCCACATAGTATTTTTTATCCCATATCTTGCAACCGTTTTACCACAACAAAAGCTTCCAAGGAAAAACGTAAGTCCACAGGAACCGTAAAGAATCCCATATTCAACTGAGCTAACCCCTAAAACTTGTTGATATAGATAAGGTGAAATACAGTAGTATGAGAAAAAGCTGGCAACACCAACAGCGGCAGGTAAAGTAAAAACTTGGTAGTTAAGGTTTTTTAATATTATTTTATAGTTATTATACGCAGATTTTACTACTGATAATTTTTTAGCATTACCTTTTTTGGGGGCAGTTTCAATATAAAAATAATTAGTATACATAAGGTTTAGCATTGCAAATGAAAATAAAACTAAAAATATAGTTTTCCACGAATAATACATACCTATAATTGCACCTATAGTTGGTGCAATTATTGCGGAGATAGAGTTGGCAATATTAAGATAACTAAACATTTCAGCGCTTTCATTTTCATCTTTAAATAAATCTCTTATACTAGCAAAGCAACATAGATAAGTGCCACAAGCTCCTAATGCTTGTAATCCACGAGATACTATGAATAGGTGTATATCGTTAGTGCTAAATGTTATTGCAGCCCCTGTTATGTAGATTAAAAGTGAGGCTGTCAGAATTGGTTTTCTTCCAACTAAGTCACTTATTGGACCAAAAATAAGTTGCCCTAAACCAATCGTAAGCATAAAAATACTATTGCCATTTTGCATGCTAAGCTTTGATGCGTGTAACGAGTTAGCCACATCTGGAAGCAACGGAAGATAAAGATCTAGTGAAAATGAATATAATGAAACCAAAGGAATCATTATAATTATTGTTGTTATTTTACTATATATCCATTTTGTCATTTTTTTCCCCATATTTTGTTGATTATTATATATTATTTTTCATGGTTGGTCAACTGTAACATTCATGATGTTGGATGTTTTTCCTTGCTCTAATGCTGCTACTATAGAAAAATATTAAACATTATGCTAGATTTATATGGTATTGCGATGAGGTTTGCCAATGAAATATGATTCGGTGAAGGGGAGCTTAATTTTATCCTCACCAGTGGGTGACAAGCTTGGCGGGGTTTTCAAGGGTTCGGTAATATACTTGATAGAGGACGGCCCAAATGGCTCTGCAGGAGTAATAATAAATAGACCCGTACAAAAAAATCTAGATGCTATTGGCAAAGCTCTTAGCTTAGATGAGTCAAGTGTATTTACATCTAGTAAATTATTTTTGGGTGGTCCAGTTAGTATAAGAAAAGTTAGCGTTCTTTACAGTATAAAGTCTGAGGTTCACTTTTCATCCTCAAGAAAGACACTTGAAGATTGCTACTATGGCTACAAAGGGTTGAACTGTAAATTTTTTCTTGGTTATTCTGCATGGGGTCCTGGTGAGTTATACCGAGAGATAGTAAAAAATTACTGGTATGTTGTTCCTGCTGCAACTAGCTCAATATTTGGTGAAATTAACAAAGTTTCTGAAATAGGCCGTAATTTCGGTTTACGCCCTGGTATGGTATCTAATACCTGTGGTAATGCTTAGATTTAATATGAGATTTATATGAGTTCAATAAGTTTTATTGGTTTTGATTTTGGTTTGAAGCAGATAGGAGTTGCTTTTGGCCAGTCCATTACCAAGACTGCAAAGCCTTTGGGTGTCATTAGGGTAAAAAGTGGTGTTGTAGATTGGGATAGGGTTAGCTCTTTAAATTCAGAGTGGCAACCTGATGCTTTTATAGTTGGCTTGTCATTGAATATGGATGGCTCAGAGCAAAAATTTCATCCCCAGTTGGTTCATTTTAAAAAAGAGTTATCAAAAAGATATGGAAAAGATGTGCACTGGTGTGATGAGAGGCTCTCGACAGTAAGTGCTCGGTCCGAATTATTTGAGCAGGGTGGAAGAAAAGCATTAAAGAAAGATCTCGTGGATGCTAAAAGTGCTCAGATAATATTAGAGCAGTGGCTTTTTGAAAATTCTTAGTTCTCATATTTCTTGCTATAAATATAATAATCTTTACCTAGTGCAATTTGGAAAAATAACAAATGTATTTCAGCTATAATTTAATCTAAATGCAATTACATTTTATTTGTTAGTGTGAAGCATATGTAAAACCCTTCTTAATTGAATTGTATACGAAAAAGTTACTATAATTTGATTGTCTTTAAGCAGGAAATAAAGTTAATATTGTTTACTATTTTACGTAATTTTTATAAAGTAGTCTTAGGGAACAGGGAAAACCTAAAAACATTTCATAAACTTTTTAAAACAACTTGGAAAATCTGTGGGATCATCAAAGTGGAGTAAAGTCTTAAGCTGGCTACAGCATGATATTGAGAGTTCTTGCTTTAACATGTATATTTGTCCGTTACAAGTAAAGCAAACAGATAGCCGTCTTTTTTTACTTGCCCCAAACAATTTCGTGAAGAACGAGGTAAATAATAATTACCTTGATTTAATTCAGAAGGGGTTTGATAAGTTATTTCCAGAAGACGGGTTTCACTGCTCTGTAATTTTAGGGAGTATTGCTGACGAATCTAGTAATAAAAAAAATAAGCCTTCGGCGAGTGATATTCCTCAAGTAGGTGAGGTCTCTCTTGCAGATACCGATCCTGTTCTTGATGCTTGCCTTAATCCCGATTATACATTCGAAAACTTTGTATCTGGCTCTTCAAATGAGATTGCGAGAGCTGCGGCTATTATGGCTGGTGAAAAACCTGGGTCTTATAACCCATTGCTTATATACGGTGTGTCGGGACTTGGAAAAAGTCACTTGTTGCATTCTGCTGGCCATGCCATAGTGGCAAATAAGCCAGGAGCAAAAGTAAAATATTTATCTTCTGAGAGATTTGTAAGTGAAATGGTAACTGCTCTGCAAAAAAACCAAATTGAGCAGTTTAAAGACAAGTTTAGATCATTAGATGCTCTACTTCTTGATGATATTCAGTTTTTTGCTAAGAAAGTCAGAAGCCAGGAGGAGCTGTTTCATACGATAAACTCTCTGCTTGATGGGAATCAGCAAATCATTATAACATCTGATTGCCATCCAAAAGAGCAAGAAGGAATAGAGGAGAGGCTGAGGTCTAGGTTTTGTTGGGGGTTAGCTGTTGGTATAGAGCCTCCAGAGTTAGAAACAAGGGTGGCGATACTTATAAAAAAAGCTGCCTCTGTCTCTGTGGATTTATCTCAGGATGTGGCTTTTTTTATTGCCGAAAATATTAAGTCTAATGTTAGAGAGTTAGAGGGGGCCTTGAAAAAGGTTATAGCAAATTCTCATTTTATGGGTGAGTCTATAACACTACCCTTTGCTAAAAATGCTTTGAAAGATTTGCTTAATGTTCATGCAAAATTTATAACATTAGAAAACATTCAAAAGGGTGTTTCTCAGTATTATAACATAAAGCATTCTGACATTCTCTCCAATACGAGGAGGAGATCTATCGCTCGCCCGAGACAGATGGCTATGGCTTTATCTAAGCATTTAACAACAAAAAGTTTGCCAGAGATAGGCTCATCTTTTGGTGGCCGTGATCATACAACTGTTTTACACGCTTGTAGGAAAATATCAGAGTTAGTGGGAAATGACTTGAGTATAAAAGAAGATTGGGATAATTTATTAAGACTATTAACCGTTTAAGGGGATTTGGTATGGGAGAGATTGGTGTTGGTGAGGTTTTCGATGTTTCAGCCGGAGATAGTACAGTTTTAGAGCAAGAGTTTGATATTAGGGTTGGTAGTAAAGAGCTGTTGACAGCATTAAAAACCGTTATTGGTGTTGTTGAGAGTTCTCAAATATTACAAATACTTTCTCATGTTAAGATAATTGCGAGAAATGGTACCTTGACTATTATATCTTCTGATTCAGAAGTTGAGTTAATAAGTACACTGCCCCTGTTGACAAAGATTAGTGGCGAGTTTTCAATTACTCTTCCTGGAAAGAAACTATTTGATATATGTAGGACTTTGCCTGTTGGTGTGGAGGTTGCCCTGTTTTGTACCAAAAATTGGGTTAAAATAAGGGCTACTGAGAATATTGAGTTTACTCTTTCAGCTTTACCTGCGGAAGGGTTTCCTATCATTAGATTTTCTAGTGATGCTAGCTCTTTTACGTTGAGTACTAAGAGCATGTCTCTGTTGTTGGGTAGTTCATCCTTTGCTATGGCTCATAATGACGTTAGGCACTTCCTCAATGGTATGCTGCTTACTTTTTCCAGTGATAACGTTAAAGTTACAGCCACAGATGGTCATAGGCTTGCTATAGATTTTGCTAGACTTGACTCCAATGATTGTAGTGATGCTCCGATATCTTCAATTGTTCCGAGGAAGGCAGTTCTTGAGTTGGCAAAGCTTATTGATGTTACTGATGAGGGGCAAGTTAATATTTCTGTAACAAAATACCATATAAGGGTTGTTACTGACAAATTCATATTAACAACAAGGCTTCTTGAAGGTGAGTATCCTGATTGTGAAAGGTTGATTCCAGATTATGATGGTACTAAGGCTATTGTTTCTCGTGCTCTGTTTAAGCAGGCTTTGAGTAGGGCGGCTATACTTGCCAAAGAAAAATATCATGGGGTGCGCCTATCTTTCTCTAGTGGACAGTTGAAAATTTCATCACAGAACTCTGATAATGAGAAAGCTTTTGAGTCTTTTGATATTGAGTATGATGGTGGTGATATTTCTATAGCTTTTAACATTTCATATTTATTAGATGTGGTTAACGTGTTGTCTTCATCTGAGATAGACTTTATATTATCTGATCCTCAAAAGTGTGTTTTATTAAAAGAGTATGGTGAGGGTGAGAACACAAATTCTCTTTACGTAGTCATGCCTATGACTATATGATTTATGCTTTTTTCAAGCTTACAATGTTCTGGCTTCAGAAATCTAAAAAAATTAAATTTAGATTTTAATCACCAGTTTGTTATTTTTCATGGAGAAAATGGTAGTGGCAAGACTAGTCTTTTGGAGGCCTTATATTTTCTAAGTCATGCAAAATCATTTAGGGCTAGTAGTTTAAAAAAACTAATTTGTCATGATTCCGAGTCTTTTTCACTTTTTTCATACCTGGTTGATGGTACAAGGTCTATACCTCTTGGTATAGAGAGGGATTTGTCTGGGAAGCAGAAGATTCGGTTTGACTCGGAGTCAATTCCCAGCATTGGTGCTGTTGCTCAAAGCTTGCCGGTGCAGTTTTTGGATACAGATGCTCATCGCTTACTTGCTGGCTCTCCTTCAAATAGGAGGTCTTTTTTGGATTGGGGTGTGTTTCACGTGGAACACTGTTTTTCAGATGATTGGCGTTCATATCAGAAGGTCCTAAAGCAGCGAAACCATTTGCTTAAATTGGGGTGCGGGGATGAATATGTTGAGCCCTGGACTCGACAGCTTATAGAGTACGGGGAAAAGATTACGGCTGCCAGAAGCAATTATGTCTTTATTTTTGGTGAAACTTTCTCTTCACTTTGGAAGGAGTTAATGCCGCTATTCCCTGTGCCCGAGCTTGGTTTTTTCAAGGGTTGGCGTGATTGCTCTCTTGAGGAGGCTTTGTTTTCCAGTATGGGTCAAGATAGGAGGTATGGTTATACTACTTGTGGTCCTCATAGGTTTGATTTGAAGATAGAGCTTGACGGCAGGAGTGTGTTTGACTTCTTCTCACAGGGCCAGCAAAAGTCGCTTATATACGCGTTAAAGGTGGCACAAGGGCTTTTTTTAAAAAATTCTTCTAAGAAGGATGTTGTGTACCTTATTGATGATCTTCCTGCTGAGCTTGATGAGACAAGATTGGGGTTGGTGGTTGAGGTGCTGAGAAGTCATGCTGCTCAGGTTTTTATAACTTCTATAGATAATAAATTTGATTTTAGAGGTTTGGAGTTTGACTCTGTTCTATATCCTATAAGTGGTGGCTCCGTAATAGTTTAGCTTAAATAACTGTTGCATTTATAGATTAAAAGATGCAAATTAAGTGTGTTGTTTTTTAATGGAGTAATAAATGTTTTTAAAGAGGAATAAGTGTATTTTGCTGTTGTCAGTGTTTTTTGGTGTTTATTCGTCGTTTGCATTAGCTGATTATGGGCAGAATGTTAAAAATCTTAATTTAGGAGGTGAAAGTATGGATGTGAGTTATATGAAGTCTGATATAAATGCAGAATTCAGAGAAAAGGTTTCATCTGAAGAGGGTGTTGTAACTACTGGCTCTGGTTTGATGTATAAGGTGTTGACTAAGGGTGAGGGCGCTCTTCCTACTATTAATAGTACTGTCACAGTAAATTATGAGGGTAAGTTAATAGATGGAAAAATATTTGATAGCTCTTATCAAAGAGGTTCTACTGCAAGTTTTGGCGTAAGTGATGTTATCGCTGGCTGGACAGAGGCTTTACAGCTAATGCCAGTTGGTTCTACTTGGGAGTTATATATACCGCCAAATCTTGCCTATGGTGAGAGAGGTGTTCCGGGCGTAATTCCACCAAATAGTTTTCTTATATTCAAGGTAGATCTTATTAGTATTAACTAGCAGCACTTGTCTGAATAAAAAAGGAGGCAAAGCCTCCTTTTTTATTTCAATTTTATTAATTATAAAACGTTATCTAATTATTACTAGTGTTATTAAGATGGTGACACCAAGCTTTGCAATCCTGGGTCTTGATTTTCAGCAGCTTTTTCTTCTGAATTAGTTGATTTTATTTCATCCTTTAATTCTAGAGCCTTGATGTGGTTTATAATTTGTTGGTCTGTTGAGGTAAAAGTTATTGCCGTTGCTGTAGTTAATGGTATTTTTGCTACAGTTGCAGTCACAAGAAAGCTAATATTCAAAGCGTTAGTAGGAATGATCGCCGATATAAGATTAATGTTGCCTGTAAGTAAAGTTGGACTAAATAGTGGCAGTCCACACGCGCCACATATAAAAAATATGGGTACTGAAATTAGTGCAAATGTTACTAAAGAAGATACAATTGATGCTATAAATGAATCGCTTGCTCTTATATCTAAATTTCCGTTGATTATGCAGTCAATAATCAAGTTTGCTATTAAAAGTGATGCCCCCATGATTCCAATAATAGGAAGGGTTAAGTTGTTTGCTCCTAATGTGATAATACTTGATGAAAAAATATTTAGCACTATTATATTTGTGGTCATATATATAACCGGTATTATTGAAAGAGCAATACCCAATAATGATAGCCCAATAGCAAACGCTGCCACAGCTGCAGCAAAAACTAGAGCCATCATTATTAAATCAGCAGCACAACCTAAGGCAACAGCCAAAAGGCCCATTGCTATGGTTATAGCTATAATTGGTAAAATAAGTCCAACTGTTATAGTTGGCACTGCAAAACCTACTGTTCCAATCAGAATTATAGCTGCTAGAAGTATTGCCACCGCTAGTAATGTAATTGGAATTCCAGCTACAATACCTCCTCCAATTACTCCAGCTGTTGATAGAATATACGAAATTACATAGCGGTAATTAGGTTTTATCTCTGTTTGGTTATTCATTTTAATTTGACTCCTAAATTTATTAGTTTTGGGCTTTTTATTTTACAAAAATATAGAAAAAAGTACATCGTATATCTTTGAAAAACTTTTCAGATTGTAAGGGATTGCTTTTGTTTAAGCAATTAAAAAAATGTTAATTTTCTTTTGTATGAAGTTATGTTTTTTTAATGAAAATTAGCTAAAAATACAGATTAATTTATAAACTTAGTTATTTGGTTTAATTTGTTAAGTTAAATTAAATAGCAGTAATTTGCTCTGTTGCTTTTTATTTCAAATTGGGTTAACTTTAGCTAAATAATCAATTTATCTAGGAGTCTAGTATGTCGCTAAAAAAATTACTTATCAGGATTACTTTTTCTTTTACTATGTTGTTATTCTCTAGTAATACATTTGCTTACTTCATAAATGGCCATTATGCCCACTTAGATAGATGTACCCTGTCAGGGTTTGGTTATGTTGGAATATACTCTACTTTTGATAGAACATATGTATTATATTTTGACAGTTACTGTCCATTTTAGCTAGGGTGTTTTCCGGGTTGGGAATTCGAATTCATTGAAAATCTAAAGCTTATTACGACATAAAATAAAATATGTTTTTGTCTTGGTGATATGGTAATGATTAACGTATAACTTTATGTAAAGTAATTTACATGATATTGATGGCGAAAACCACACCATTTTTCTTTCCTTAAGTATCTATTAAAACAATTAAAATTTGGTACTTTTATTATTATGCATACTTTTTCTTCGAGCTTAGTATGTCATTTTGTCAGCTACTTACTATGTGTTCCAAGAGTTTTTGGCAATATTGAAACTTAGAAAAATTTATATAACTAATTTATTTAATTGTATATATGGTATATTATGTTTATTAAATTTGATTTCAGGAAAAAAGTTTAAAGTGAAGGCATATATTATTAATTTAAAATCAGCCGTTGATAGAAAAAAGCAAATGGAGATTTACTTTCAAGATTTAACTATACAGCCCATATTTATTGACGCTGTTTCAAAGTATGATTTGACTGTAGATGATGAAAGGTTTAGCAAATACCTGTATAAATTAAAACATGGGAAAATGGTTAATTTGGCTGAGTTAGGCTGCTATCTAAGCCACCTAAAGGCTATGAAAGCTTTTCTTGAAACGGAAGATACTCATGCAATTATATTAGAGGACGATGCTAAATTGGATTCAAAATTTGAGGGTGTAATTGAGAAGGCTCTTAAGTATTCACATATGTATGATCTCTTGAGGTTAAGTGGAAATCATGAACCAGTCAGTTTTAAAATACGTGAACTAGATAGTTCCTTCAGTTTAGTTTGTAATATTAATAACCAGCTGGGTTCTACTGGTTACCTAATGAATCGTCATGCTGCAAAGCAAATGCTGAAAAACTTATTGCCAATGAGTCTGCCATATGATCATGCTTTTGATAGAGAGTGGTGTTTGAATGTAAAAACTCTTTTCATGAAGCCTAATTTGGTTACGGTTAATCACTTTGGTGCGCCTGAATTAAGTCAAATTACAGATATAGATGTAAACTTAAAGTTAACAAGAATTAAAAGAATCACGGTGTTGTTTTTTAAATTGTATAACGAATTAATTAAGTTGTTTTTTAGGCTTACGCAAATACTGAAATATAAATTATTTTATTACAAGTCTTAGTGAGTTACTCGTATATTTAATATTTGTATTCTCACACATAAGCATATTATTCAGATAACCAAAGCCAAAACATATTTTGTTTTTGTTGTAATCAGGTCTGGTTTTCAATGAACGTGTCTTTGTAATCTGTAAAATACTTTGACTATAGTTGACAGTAACTATCAAAATATAATACATGTGTGTCATTAAAAGTAGAGTATATTCCAGCATAACCATCTAATGACTAGAAACATTTATCTAGGCAAGCATAACGGCCATTTATGAAATAAGCAAATGCATTTCTAGATAACAACATCATGCTAACAGCAAGGCTAATTCAAATTAATAATTATTTGGTGTAATACTAGTATGACTATATAAATTTGTCATGCAATCAATATTATTCGACTGTAACTGATTTGGCTAGGTTTCGTGGTTGGTCTATATCATTCCCGCGGAATAAAGCAATATAGTATGCGAGAATTTGTAATGCTATATTCATAACGATAGGAGAAGTCTCATAATTGGTTTTTCCTACTTTAAAGCTTGTAGTAGAGCTTTTTTGCTTCTCGCCACAGACTTGGTCATGTATAAGTATTATATTCCCCCCACGAGCTTGTATCTCTTCCGCATTACTCCTGTTTTTTTCTTTAAGGTTATTCTCAGGTATAAGAAACACAACTTGAGTTTCATTATCAATCAAAGCTAAAGGCCCATGTTTCAATTCTCCAGCAACATAAGCATTGGCATTAATATATGAGATTTCTTTTAATTTTAAAGCGCCCTCTAAGGCAATAGGGTAGTGAGTGTTTCTCCCTAAAAACATAATATTAGTTTTATTGTAAATTTTCTTAGCTATAGCTGCTATTTGCTGCTCTTGCTCTAGCACCTCTAATATTTGCTCAGGTAGTTCCAATAGTTGACTCTCTATAATTTTAAATGACTCATAATTATCTAGTCTATAACTCGCAATTTTCAAGCCAAGCTTTATTAGGCATATTAGTTGTGCTGTAAAGGCTTTTGTGGAGGCAACACCTATCTCTTTACCAGCCTCTAGATCTATGTAAGCACTTGCTTCTCTGACAATGGAGCTATATTTCTCATTACATATTGCAATATCAAAAAGGTGGGGCTTAGTTTTACTATCCCTCAGGGCTGCAAGAGTATCAGCTGTTTCGCCGCTTTGTGATATAAATATAATAAGATCATTTTGGGACTGTGTATAATTATGGTATCTATATTCACTAGCAACTTCTACTATGGTTTCTATATTCAATAATTTTTCAAACCAATATTTGGCAACATAGCCAGCATTGTAGCTACTGCCACATGCCACAATTACTATTTTTTGTATGTTTTTATATATATTATCTATATCTAAAGTATCTTTAGTATTTAAAACTAGATCCTTATTAACTAGATTTTTACTAACAGCAACTTGCTCATGGATCTCTTGATGCATATAGTGCTTATAATTTTTTAAGTTAGATTTCTGCTTTACTACTTTTGTTTTATTGACTTTAGGGGTAATTCTTTTGCCAGAAAAGTCACTTATGATAACTTCATCTCTTCTTATAATACCAATAGATTTGTTTTCTAAATATGAAAAGTTATTTGTTATTTCTAAGAGAGCCATTTGATCAGACGCAACATAATTACCATTATCTCCTAAGCCAAGTACTAGTGGGCTATCGTTATTGGCGACATATAGCTCATTATCATTTGTGCTATCAATAGCAGCTATGGCAAAGCTACCTTTTAGATCCTTAATTGTTTTTCTAAAGGCATCAGCTGTTTCTAAGCCTTGGTCGATGTAGTATTTAGTGAGGCTAGCAATTGCTTCAGAATCTGTTTGGGAGTTGTGCTTATATCCAATATTTTCTAACTTTACTTTTATGTCTTGAAAATTTTCAATTATTCCGTTGTGTACAATAGCGATACGGTTATCTATTACATGAGGGTGGCAATTTTGTAAAGACACTTCACCATGTGTGGCCCATCTTGTGTGAGCAATGCCTAAATAATATTTTTCATTTTCATCAACTATTTTGTTTAAGTCCCTCACTTTGCCAACATGCTTAGATATTTTAAAATTACTGTCTTTATCAAGAAAGCAAGCCCCAGCAGAATCATAACCACGGTATTCTAGATATTTTATGCTTTCTATTACTTGCTTATTAAGATTGTCTTTGCTTATTCCTGCTACAATTCCACACATGATTTTCTCTAAAAAAAAATTATAATAACAAAGTTTTTGTAAGAATATAAAGCTAAATTTTACTCTATTGGAACTTCTTTTTGTCGTTTATTTTTCACGACTGTCTGCCTTGAGCGAGCAATTGCTAGTTTATAAGATGGTGTATCATCAGTTATACATGACCCAGCAGCTATATAAGAGTGTTTATTAACTGTTACAGGTGCTACTAATTGACTACCACTCCCAACAAAAGCATGGTCATGAATATTAGTCTCAAATTTCTCATAGCCATCATAGTTACAAGTTATACAGCCTGCTCCTATATTAACATTTTCACCAACTGTTGTGTCTCCAAGATATGAAAGATGATTAGCTTTACTTTTATTTCCCATTTTTAAGTTTTTCGCCTCAACAAAGGCTCCAAGCTTAGCTTTTTCTCCAATATTACAATTTGGTCTTACATATGCAAAAGGACCTATGATAGCACCTGATTTTATATCTGATTTAATGACTATTGAATTGGGGAGTATATTGGCATCTGAATCTACAGTACAGTCTTCCAAGACGCAATTTGATCCAATTTTAGCTCCTTTTCTTAGAACTACATCACCTTTTATAGTCACATTATTTTCTATTTCTACTTCTGGTTCTGCTGAAATATTACCAAGGCAATTAAAGCTTTCAGGGTTTGTTATCCTTACCCCAGACTTCATAAGTTTAACTGCGAGTTGATATTTGTAGTACTTTTCTAGATTAGCAAGCTCATTAAAATCGTTAACGCCGCATATAGTAATGGCTGGGTTAGCACTAGATGTACTTATGATATCGAACTTTTCAAGCCATAAGGGAATAATACTAGGCAAGTAATATTCTTTTTGCTTATTATTATTTTTGACTAAGGGTAGCGCTTTCCTTAAAAAATCTGTAGGGCAAGCAATTATTCCTGATGAAATTTCTTTTATTTTCTTTTGCTCGATTGAGGCATCTTTTTCCTCTACTATTTCTTTTAAATTTCCTTTGTTATCTCTAATTATTCTACCAAGACCAGTTGGATCTTCAACAGTCGCTGTAATTAATCCTAATTTGTTATAGGATTGTTTTGAAAAATCTTCTAAAGTTTGTCCCTGAAGCAAGGGCGTATCGCCACATAATACTAGTGTATTTGAAGATGAAATATAATTTAAAGCACTTTTTACCGCATGACCTGTGCCTAGTTGTTCTTTTTGTTCAACCCAAATAACCTCGTCAGAGTAAATTACATTTTTAAATTTCTGTAAATCGCCACTGTAGACAATAATAATCTGTTTAGGGTTTAGCTCTTTCACAGTTGTAAACAAGTGTAGTAGTAGTGGTTTATTAGCCAATAATTGGAGCGGTTTTGGAATACCGCTTTTCATTCTAGTGCCTTTGCCTGCCGCTAAAATGACAAAAGAAAAGTTATTCAACATGTCTAAACTCAAATTAATTATCTGTTGAAGAAATATTACTAGCTACGGTATGCATTGTTACATTAGTTCTAAGTGTTGTATCATTTCTACCAGAATTTCTACTATGTGAAGATTGTAAATATTTTTCTTCATCAATAGACTCTTCAGCGCGTATGATTATATTATGATTTGCATCCTTTGCTGCTTGTTTTAAAACCTTATTGCTAGCTGATGATATGGATGTTGATGATATAGATGATGTTTCGCTAAAAGATGAATCTATTTCATATTCTTCATCATGATGTTCGGGTAGCTTTATACATGCAAAAGCAATGCCAATGATTCCACCAATCAAAGTAAATACGTAAGTACTTAAAGCTAGGGCATCGTATAAGAAAGAAGCTTTTAAAAAGATAGGTATCAGAATAAGGCTGAAGGTGGCGCCAGTAGACCCTCCAAAAACAAAATATGAAGTTACTTTAACTCTGAAATTAAAAAGATCATTCCTTCTTATCGCATTATTTTTCTCCGCAGGGCTTTTACCATCAATACCAGGCTTATATGGATTTGCACCACTTTGTTGGGCTACTTTCACTAATTCTGGTTTTTGTTCTTCTACTCCAATATTCATCAGCCTATTTGCGTCTTTTTTATTTTTTGGAACGTACCCATTACTAACAAGCACAGCTAATTGATCAACACTCTCCCTTCTTTTTTCTGGGGATTTTTTAGCCGTACTCTTAATAGCAGTTGATAATGTATTACCCCCATGCCCATTAATATCTGCATAGCCAGCAGATTTAGTAATTTTTTCCATGTAGGAAATCGGCAGGTTTGCAGCTATAGCTTCTTCAATTGGGGTATTAGATTTTTCATATGTTGCATTAGGGTCGCAATTATATTCTGTAAACATTACAGCTAAATTAAACTTAGCACGTCCAAACCTTGCTCTGATGATTGGTGCTGAGTCACAAGGGACAAAAGTATATTTGTTGTCAAAAGTTGTATTAAGGCTCCAAAACTCTGTCTTGAGAGCAAGGGCAAGCGCAAGTCCGAAAGCAGATCTACCCGCTCCAATTGTATCAATTGATATATTAGATTTTTTATATTTCTCTAAGACTTGCCTTAAGATAACTTTTGTTTCATTTTCTTTCTCACGCTCAAAAACAAGATTATCGTAAGCTTTGCGAACCCCTGCCTGAAGGATAGGATCTAAATTACTTAAACTAACTACATCATTCAACTTAGTATCCACATTTTCCATACTATCAAAGTATGCCATGCCGATGTTAAAGTGAGTTTCGTTCGAAGCACCTTTATGCTCGAAAGGAATGCCAACTGCATAATGAAGGGCTGTTTGACCAAAATTATCTGTGGCAAGTAAATCTATGTCTTTGAAAGAAAGAAAAGAATACACAATATCGGTTTTTTTCTTCATTATGGCATACATAAGAGCATTCATGCCATTTGGGAAGCTTTTCCCAGAAGAGCATGCTGTTATATCTGCCCCTTGAAGTTTTGATGGAATTTTTGAGCAGTCTATTTTAACGTCGGCATCATCAATAAACTTTTTTAGTTCTCTTTTACTAACTCTTGTGAAACTTTTCATATAACCCTGGCACCTTGACTTTACAATAAAATTAAATTTTACATCTATATTTCGTTAATAAGCAATATTTTTTGGTTATTTTACCCAAATATTATAATATCTTAAGACTTTTTTGTTATACTTTTATATCTAAATTTGGAGATTAATCTTTGGAAGTTTGTCAGCCATTACTTACAGAAATAGAATACTTTGACCCTGTAAAATATTTTAATTTATTTTACTCTTGGCAAAATATAATATTTCTTGATAGTTCTATGTACCATGCTGACTTAGGAAGGTATAGCTACATTGGTATAGATCCTTACAAGATTATAACTTGCAAAGATAGAGTGATAAAAATAGATAATAAGATATCATCTCTAGATGACTTTTGGCAGATTTTAAGAGCAGAAATAAAAGTTGCTGCATTTTCTAGCATATCTGGTGTTGGGCCTTTTCAAGGAGGTATTGCTGGTTTTTTTAGTTATGATTTTAGCAGAAGTATAGAGTTATTGCCAACATTATCCCATGATGAGTTCGCGCATGATGATTTTGCACTTGGCTGTTATGATTTAATTTTAAGTTTTGATAATCTCAGACGCAGAGCATTTATTATCTCAACTGGCTCACCAGAAAAAAGTGATATTGGTAAATTAAAAAGAGCAAAATCTAGGTTAGATTGGTTAAACAATTACCTCAAAAAAGATATAATGCAAACAAACAGCTCAGCTAAAAATATGATTGTTAGTACTCTAACTAGTAACTTTTCTAAAAATACTTATAAAAAAACTGTGGAAAAGGTAAAAGAATATATCTATGCCGGTGACGTATTTGAAGTAAACTTAGCGCAAAGATTCAAATGTAGATTTTCAAACAAAAACTCTGTAGATCTATATTTAAAATTACGTGACAGTAATAAAGCCCCATTTTCGGCTTATGTAAATATTGGTGAAACCACAATACTTTCAAGCTCTCCTGAAAGGTTTATAAAGCTAGAAAACAACAAAATAGAAGCAAGACCAATTAAAGGAACGATCAAAAGATCTATGCTTGATTTTGACGACAGAAAGCTAGCTAAAACTCTGCAGCAAAGTCCGAAAGATAGAGCAGAAAACATTATGATTGTTGATTTAATGAGGAATGATTTATCACGAGTTGCTATTCCTAGTTCAGTTTCTGTTGATATTTTATGTGGTCTTGAGACCTATACAAATGTTCATCACCTAGTTTCCGTAATAACTGCTGAGCTAAAACATAATCACGATAGTATTTCTTTACTACAAGCATGCTTTCCAGGCGGTTCTATAACAGGAGCTCCTAAAATAAGAGCTATGGAAATTATTGATGAATTGGAACCTCAGAGGAGGGGACCATACTGTGGTAGTTTAGGATATATTGGGGGTAATGGTAACCTAGATTTATCTATTCTTATCAGGAGCATTGTAATAAAGGGTGATAACCTAACTTTTCATAGTGGTGGCGCTATTACACTTGATTCAGATCCAGAGCAAGAATGGAATGAAACTCTGCTCAAAGCAGAAGCACTTAAAACAATACTAAAGGCATAAACCCTATACCATTACAACGTTGACAGGATAATAAGATTTTGCTAGTTTTTTTGTTATCCTATACTTTTTCATATTATTATTGTTAAGAATTTTAAATGGTATTGCTAATTGATAATTACGACTCTTTTGTCTATAACATAGCGCGATACGTGCAGATACTAAAGCACGACGTTAAAGTTATACGTAATAATGAAATTACTATTTCTGAAATTATCACAAAAATAAAACCAAGCCATATAATTATTTCTCCAGGTCCCTGTACCCCAGATAAAGCTGGTGTAAGTATGGATGTTGTGAAACAGCTTGGAAGATTAGTGCCAATTCTAGGAATTTGTTTAGGTCATCAGGCTATCGGACAGGTTTTTGGTGCCGAAATTACTAAAGCAAAATTACCTCTACATGGCAAAAATTCCAGTGTTACTCATGATCAGAGTGAAATGTTTACTGGAATAAGTAACCCAATGATGGTTGCGCGTTACCATTCACTTGTAGTATCTTCTGATAATATATCTGATGACATTATCATAACTGCTAAAAGTGCTGAGGGTGAAATTATGGCATTAAGGCATAGAAATCTTCCTATTTGGGGAGTACAATTTCATCCTGAATCAATTTTGACACCAGATGGTAAAATATTGTTAGGTAATTTTCTTAAAGCGAAACATGCAAGAAACATATAAAAAGCAGCAAGAACGCCATATTATATCAATAAATGGCACAGATATTATTGGTAGAGACCTATGTTTAATGGCTGGTCCCTGTTCTATCGAGAGTGAGGAACAAATTACTAAAATAGCTAATTATGTTAGTGGTCTTGGTATAAAAGTTATAAGAGGAGGTGCCTATAAGCCTCGTACTAGCCCTTATAGTTTTCAAGGATTAGGTGAGCAAGGGTTTATTTTTTTAAATAAAGCAGCGCGCCAACATAATCTTTTTTCAATATCAGAAGTAGTAGATCAAGCAAGTTTAGATTGCGCATTAGATTATATAGATATAATTCAAATAGGCTCTAGAAATATGCAAAACTTCAGTCTCTTACAAGCAGCTGGTACAAGTAATAAGCCAGTTATGCTAAAAAGAGGGGCTGCTGCTACATATAAAGAGTTTTTACTTGCAGCTGAATATATTTTGAATGCTGGAAACCCTAATGTTATCCTCTGTGAGAGAGGTATAAGAACGTTTGAAACTTATACGCGAAATACCCTAGATTTAGCAGCGGTACCAATCTTACATGAGCTAAGTCATCTTCCTGTAGTAGTTGATCCGAGTCATGGCACTGGTTTAGCACAGTTTGTAAAGCCAATGTCTATTGCAGCATCTGCCATTGGGGCTGATGGTATAATGATAGAGACACACTATGAGCCAGAGAACTCTATTTCTGATTCTAAACAAACAGTAAGCGAGTTAGAGTTACAGGATATAATTAATAGTATAAATTATAAAAGATAATTATCTATATTTTTTTCCTTTCCTTGATAATCCTTATTTGCGCAGCAGCAGCAGCTAGCTCGCTTAGAGCTGCTGAATAATCTATTTGAGATTGGCTATTTTCAAGTTTTTCTCTTGCATTTCTTTGAGCCTCTAAGGCCGCAGCTTCGTCAAGATTTTCTGCGCGTATTGCCGTATCTGCTAATACAGTTACAACTGTTGGTTGAACTTCTAAAATTCCCCCTGAAATATAAAAGCTATGTTCTTCACCATTCTCGTACTTAGCTTTTATAGTGCCTGGCTTTAGTGGTGAGAGTAGGGGGGCGTGCCCCGGAAAAACCCCAACTTCTCCCATGAGTAATGTGGCGTGTACAGATAATACCTTTCCAGAGAATAAGCTTTTTTCCGCGCTTACAATATCTAATTGCATAATACTCATTTCATACCTCAGAGTGATTTTGCTTTAGCAATAGCTTCGTTTATATTTCCAACCATGTAAAATGCTTGTTCCGGTAGATCATCGTGGAGTCCATCTAAAATTTCTTTAAATCCTTGAATAGTATCTTCCAGCGGTACATATGCACCCTTAGCTCCAGTAAATACTTCTGCAACAAAGAAAGGCTGAGATAAGAATTTCATTATTTTACGAGCTCTTGAGACTACTAAGCGATCTTCATCTGATAATTCATCCATGCCTAGTATTGCAATTATATCTTTTAATTCTTTATATCGTTGGAGGGTGCTTTGCACTCTCCTAGCAACATCATAGTGAGTAGTGCCAATTATTTTAGGATCAAGCTGTCTACTGGTAGAATCAAGTGGATCAATTGCTGGATAAATACCAAGCTCAGCAATCTGACGTGATAACACAACTGTTGCATCTAAGTGGGCAAATGTGGTTGCCGGTGATGGATCTGTTAAGTCATCTGCAGGCACATATACTGCTTGTACTGATGTAATAGAGCCTTTATTTGTTGAGGTAATTCTTTCTTGAAAAGTTCCCATCTCCTCAGCTAATGTAGGTTGATAACCTACTGCAGATGGCATTCTCCCGAGTAAAGCAGACACTTCTACACCAGCTAAAGTGTAACGATAAATATTATCTATAAATAATAGTACATCTTTGCCTTCATCACGAAAATCCTCTGCAATAGTGAGGCCAGTAAGAGCAACTCTTAATCTATTCCCAGGTGGCTCGTTCATTTGACCATAGACAAGTGATACTTTGTCTAACACATCTGACTCTTGCATTTCGTGGTAGAAATCGTTCCCTTCTCTGGTACGCTCTCCAACACCTGTAAATACAGAATAACCACTATGTTCAATAGCAATATTTCTAATAAGCTCAAGCATATTTACTGTTTTACCAACACCAGCTCCACCAAAGAGACCAATTTTACCTCCTTTTGCAAAAGGACAAAGTAAATCTATTACTTTAATTCCAGTTATAAGTAATTCATCAGAGACTTTAAGATCCAGAAAGCTTGGAGGTTCTCTGTGAATTGGCATTTTTTTTGTATTCAAAGCAGGTTTATTGTATATTGGTTCACCAACAACATTTAGAATTCTACCAAGGGTTTCTTTTCCAACTGGCACGGATATAGGTTTTTTTGTGTTTTCTACAGTTAAGCCACGCGATAGGCCATCTGTAACTCCCATTGCGATTGTTCTAGCAATATTATCACCAATAAGTTGTTCTACTTCTAGAATCAAGTCCTTGTCCTTAACAACCAGCGCATCATATACATTAGGTGTCTCGTCATGGGGAAACTTAACATCGACAACTGGTCCTATGATTTGTACAATTTCACCAATACTCATATCATACCTCTCTTAATATTTAGTCAGTTAGTTTAAACAGCTCCAGCCCCACCAATTATCTCAGCCAATTCTTGTGTAATAGCAGCTTGTCTGGCTTTGTTGTAAAGAAGTTTTAGCTCCTCAATAATATCTATTGCATTGTCAGTAGCACTCTTCATAGCAATCATTCTTGCAGCTTGCTCACAGGCAATATTTTCTATCACAGCTTGATGAACAAGACTTTCAAGGTATCTTTCAAGCAACATATCTATTACTTCTTTTGCGTCAGGTTCGTATATATAGTCCCAATGATCGGCGTTATTTTTCAAAGGTAATGCTAGTAATGGGGTTAACTGTATAATAGTTGGGTTTTGGACCATAGTTGTTTTGAATTTGTTGAAACATAGGTATATAGCATCAACTTCCTCATTAAGATATGCATTAAGCATAACTTTTACTACACCCAAAGTATCAGTTACAGAAGGCCTATCACCTATTTGACTCTTTTGTCCTATGATATTGTCATTTATCCTAGAAAAAAAAGCCGTAGCTTTATTTCCTATTAAGCACATTTTTATATTTTCTTTATTAAAGCTCTTCATGGAGTTAATTATTTCTTTGAAAAGGTTTAAATTTAAACTACCGCATAAACC
The DNA here is from genome assembly GCA_036340215.1 of Pseudomonadota bacterium. GTDB lineage: Bacteria > Pseudomonadota > Gammaproteobacteria > Comchoanobacterales > Comchoanobacteraceae > JABJPE01. The sequence goes on from JAYYZF010000036.1 coordinate 20,733, forward strand.
TCTATCAGAGGAAACGACTATATAACCTATATTTTTCTTATTTTTTCTCTCTACAAGAAAAGGGTGCTGATATTCGCTATGTGAGGTTGCAATATGTCCCATAACTTCTAGTATTTTCTCTGAAAAAGGTTTAGTTTTAGCCATATGCCGTTGAGTTTTACCTAACTTACTAGCAGCAACAAGCTCCATTGCTCCAGTAATTTTCATTGTTTTTTCAGTACTTTTTATAGTAGATCTTACTTTTTCGGTACTTGACATATTTATGCTCCTAGCAGCTAGATACTAACCTTTGTATCTTTGAATTTTTCGAACATTGTAGTGAGGTTGTTCTTTAACTCCTCTGTTAGCTCGGGTTTGAGCTCTATATTTTCTAGGATGTCTTTATGGTGCTTTTCCATATATCTATGAAAAGAACTTTCAACATTAGCCACATCTTCTTTTTTGGTATCTGCTAATAATTCCTCGTTCACTATAAACAAGCTTAGTGCCATTTTTGCTACAGAAAGTGGTTGAAACTGATCTTGCTTACATATCTCAGTGACCTTATACCCGTGATTTAGTTGTTTTCTTGTGGCTTCATCTAAGTCGGAGGCAAATTGAGAAAACGCCTCAAGTTCTCTGAACTGTGCAGCTGCAAGTCTAACACCTCCACCTAATTTTTTTATTATTTTTGTTTGAGCAGCACCACCAACACGTGATACAGATAACCCTGCATTTATTGCTGGTCTAATTCCAGAGTTAAATAGGTCGTTATCAAGATATATTTGACCATCTGTTATAGATATAACATTAGTGGGTACAAATGCTGAAACGTCACCCGCTTGAGTTTCTATTATAGGTAAAGCGGTTAATGATCCTGTTTTATCTAATATTTTACCTTTATTAATAGCAGATACATAATCTGCGTTCACTCGGGCTGATCTTTCCAATAACCTAGAATGTATGTAAAAAACATCACCTGGAAATGCTTCACGACCTGGTGGTCTTCGGAGAAGTAGTGATATTTGTCTGTAGGCAACAGCATGTTTGGATAAGTCATCATACACTATCAATGCATCTTCACCTTTTTCCAAAAAGTATTCTCCCATACTGCAGCCAGAATATGGTGCAATAAATTGCATAGCGGCTGATTCAGCTGCACTTGCTGTTACTACTATCGTATGCTTAAGCGCATCGTGTTCAGATAGCTTATTGACAATTGCTGCTACAGAAGATGCTTTTTGTCCTATGGCAACGTATATACATTTAACCCCAGTGTTTTTTTGATTAATTATGGTGTCTATAGCTATAGCTGTTTTTCCTGTTTGTCTATCACCTATTATTAACTCTCTTTGTCCTCTACCTATTGGTGTCATCGCATCAATTGCTTTTAATCCTGTTTGTAATGGCTGGCTTACAGACTGTCTTTCTATCACTCCTGGAGCAACTTTTTCGATTGGTTCAGTTCTAATACTGCCAAACTTTCCTTTACCATCAATTGGTCTACCTAGAGCATCCACGACTCTACCGAGTAATTCTTCCCCAACAGGACATTCTAGTATTTTACCTGTTCTATAGACCTTTTCTTGCTCTTTAATATGAGAAAAACTTCCTAGTAAAACTGCACCAACTGAGTCTCTTTCAAGATTTAGAGCTATTCCTACGCTATTTCCAGGAAAGCTAATCATCTCGCCACACATGACATTAGCAAGGCCATGTATAGTAGCTATGCCATCTTTTAAATTAACTATAGTTCCTTCTTCCGCAACTTTAGTATCAAGTTTAAGAGCTTCAATTTGTTGTTTGATTAGGGAACTAATCTCAGTTGCGTTAAGTTGCTGCATAATTGCGATCCTCATAATTTATTAGGGCTTCTCTTAATTGGTCAACTAGACCTAATACCGATTTATCAATAACTACATCATTAATTTTTATTTTTATTCCACCTATTAAATTTTCTTCTATTTTAAAAATTGGTTTAACTGCTTTTTTTATGTCATTCTCAATATTCTCTATTAATTTGCTTTGCTGCTCCTTACTAAGAATATGGGCTGATGAAATAGCAATTTCCTGCTCGTTATTATGTTTATCACATAGCTCCTTGTAAGCCTGATATATTTCAGATATAAATTTAATTCTGTCTCTGAAAATAAGCGTAGATAGAATATTCTTGTAGATTTTTTTCTTAGCAGTAGTGAGAGATGTAAAAAATTTTAGTTGTTTTTCTTTTGTAAAGCTCGGTATGTTGATAATTTTTATTGTCTCTTTATCTTGAGTTATTTTATCTAAGTTTACTAGCAGTTGTTCAATACCCATTAAATCTTTCTTTTCCAATGCAATATTAAATATTGCTTCTGCATAAGGTCTAGCAATACTTATTTTACTCATGTTGAGCGCCTCTCTTGTAAAATTTTATCTACTATTACAGCACCTTCTTTGCCACTAATTTCTTGTTGAAGTATTTTTTCAGATCCTAGTATTGCAAGATTTACAACTTCTTTTATTAGCTGATCACGAGACTTTTCAGTTTGTGCGGCTATCTCTTTGTTAGCTAGCGCAACTATATTATCGTGTTTAGCAAGAGCACTATCTTTTGCTTCGTTGATAATATTGTTGGCGTTTTGTTTCGCATCAGTCAATATTTCTTTTGCTAATACACGGGCTTCTTTTACTATGTTTTTAGCTTCTTCCCTAGCATCGCTTAAGGATTTTTTAGCTTTTTCTGTATCTTTTATACCCTTAGCGATGTTAGCTTCCCTTTCTTCAAGTGCAGCTGTTATTGGAGGCCAAACATATTTTAAAGTAAACCAGACAAAAATACTGAACGTAATCATCTGGCCAAATAGAGTTACATTAATATTCATCGTAATCCTGTAATGTTTTCTAAGATGTTAATACGTCTAGGAATGGGTTTTGTACTGTAAACCATAACGCTATACCTACACCAACCATTGTTACAGCATCAAGTAGGCCAGCAACAATAAACATCTTTACTTGAAGCATTGGTGCCATCTCTGGTTGTCTAGCTGCACCCTCCAAAAATTTACCACCTAAAATACCGAAACCAATAGCTGTGCCAAGCGCACCAAGACCTATTAGTAGACCTACCGCGATTACTGTCATCCCTTGAATGTATGATACTAGTTCTAAGTTTGCCATTTTTTCTCCCTCGTTTTAAAAAAAGTTAATTAGTGATTTTCCCTCGCCATACTAAGGTATACAATGGTGAGCATCATAAAGATAAAAGCCTGTAAGGTTATTATCAGTATATGGAAAATTGACCAAATGCTGCCAAGTGGCCATTGACCCCACCAAGGTATGATTGCGATTAGCATAAATATAAGCTCTCCAGCATACATATTGCCAAAAAGTCTAAGTGATAAAGATATTGGTTTTGCTAGCTCTTCAACGACTCTGAGTATAAAGTTAAGAGGAAATAAAAACCAAGGAAATGGATGACAAAGAAGGTCTTTGGCAAAGCCTATAAGACCTTTATACTTTATGCTGAAAAAAATTAACATTAAAAATACAGATAAAGATAGACCAAAGGTTAAGTTAAGGTCGTTAGTTGCAACCACTCTTAAATAATGTACACCAGCCATACTTGCTAGTTTAGGTAGTAAATCTACCGGTATAAGATCCATGAAGTTCATCAGAAATACCCATACGAAAATAGTAAGACCTAATGCCCCAACAAATTTATCTCTAACTAATAAAGTTTCTCTAACTTGTGAATCAACGAATTCAATTATAACTTCAACTAGGTTTTGTAATTTACTAGGTATTCCTGGTGTAGCTCTTACCGCAGCAAGCCTAAATGTCACGCAAAATATAATACCCAAAATACTTGAAACTATTAACGTATCGAGATTTATTTGAAAAAACGCACTCTTAGAACCAAACAAGTAACCGATGTCATAAGTTAGGTTTTGAAGATGATGCTGAATGTATTCTGAGCTTGTGAGTTGTTCCTTCATGCTGCTTGTTTAAAACCTTATCCATGTACGTAGGTATCCATAAAAAGCCTAATATAGGCAGGATGAATCCTATTAAAAAAGCACTTATATTTATAGCAAATAATAGCAGACTAAGCAAGATAAAACCGACAGTAAGGAATACTTTGAATAGCTCACCTACAAAAAAGTTTTTAACAATTCTTTTGCCACAAATAGCCCCTGATTCTTTGAATGCAAATAGAGCCATTATAAATGATGGCAATATAGAGCATCCTATTCCTAGTGTTAAACTAAGAATATTTCTATATTTAACAAAAGCACAGCACAATATTATTGAGATTAAGAGATATAATTGAAGTAGATAGAATTTTCTTATCCATGCAAAGTGGATTTTTTTTATAGTCATTGTTATGTTGAGAAAATACAAGCACTAGTGTTTTAAGCTAGTGCTTGTTATATGAGGAGTTACTTTGATTGACTTATGTTATTAATGGTTTCTTGCATTAACTCTTGTGAAGCTGCTCCACTAAAGTATCTGTTATTTTTACCACTTAAGTCAGTGATTATAAATGCAGGTGTTCCCATAATATTAAGTTGCTGAGCTATATTAAAGACCTTATCTAGTTCTTTTTCTAGCTGGCTACTTTGAAGGGATACTTGAATTAAATTCCAATCAACCCCTTGTTGTTTTGCAATATTTTCTACTGTTTCATTTGTGAGTTTTTCAGTAGTATTTAGGAATGCACTGTGTACTTGATAGAATTTGCCTTGCTGATTTGCGGCTAAAGCAACTTTAGCAGCATAAGTTGAGGCATCTCCTAGTATTGGCAGCTCTTTTACTAAAACTTTTAAGTTTTTGTTTTTGTTTATCAGGTTTGACACGGTGGTTGACATCTTTTTACAATGGCCACATTGATAGTCAAGGAACTCAACTAGAACGATATTTCCATTTGGGTTACCTAAAGTTGGTGCATTAGTATTAGTCAAAATTTCAGGTGCATTTTTAGTGATGGCGTTTTGGGCATTTTCTTCAATGCGCTTAACTTCTTGTTGTCTATATGCTACAAGCGCGTCAACAACAGATTTTGGGTTGTTATCTAGATATTGCTTGACCTGTTGTTCAATGGCTGAGTTTTGTTCTGGTGTAAACACTCCATCAGATGGTGCTGCAGGTTCAGCTGTTGCTGGAGCACCAGGTTTTGTGCTGCTACTGCCTGCATGATCCGAGAAACAGTGTGCAGCGTTGGCAACACCTGTCAGTAATGCTAGCGTACCTACCGCAGCTAAATTTTTTACAAATTTCACAATACTTTCTCCTGTAATTTTCCTTCAAGTTGTGCGAATTAATATTAACGTATATAGGTTAATAAATACCATACAAGCATATACTCAACCCTACATTATGTAAACATAAATAAGAATATTCATATTAAAAATTTATATATGCTGTTTTTCAGGACTTAATTGCTTAAGTAAAAATGCTATTTTCTTATGTAATTTATGATCTTTGTGCTGTTACGCTGCTGTTGGGGGGTTAATTAACTTTCTTAGGTTTACTAGAGCTTTACTTTCAAGTTGTCTAACCCTTTCAGTTGATATATTTAGGATGGTTGATAGTTCTTGTAGTGTTTTCTTCTGCTCACACAGCCATCTTAGTTCTATTATCTGCCTTTCTCTTGGAGTTATTTGATCCAAAGCATCATTTAGTTTCTTACTTCTGGCTGAGTTCCAGTTTAAGTTTTCTAGGTAAATATCTTGTTTTGTTGTGCTGTCTTCTAAGATATTATCGTTTACAGGTGCATAATCATTATTATTTTCACTTTCATATGGGTTAGAGTCTATGCTGATATCTGTGTATGGTTCTAGTCTTTGCTCCATTGTTAAGACTTCTTTTTCACTCACGTTTAGTTTGTCAGCAATTATTTTAACTTGCTCAGAGTTAAGCCATTTTTTATCCGTTAGTGATGATTTAAGTGACCTAAGTTTAAAAAATAGTTTACGCATATTTTTTGTTGGAGCTAGGCTCGATACTGCTTTTATATTTTTGATTACATATTCGTGTATTTCTGATTTTATCCAATGTACAGCATATGAAACAAGACGCACACCCTCAGTTGGATTGAACTTTTTTATAGCCTTCATCAGCCCTATATTTCCTTCTTGAATTAAGTCAGCAAGGGGTAGTCCGTATCCCATATAGCCTTTAGCAACGTGTATTACAAATCGAAGATGGTGTAGGATAAGCTTTTTAGCTGCTTCTATGTCATTATTGTTTTTTAGTTTATTAGTAAGTTCTAGTTCCTCTGCTTGTGAGAGCAACGGGATTTGGTTTGCCCAGCTTATGTAGCTTTCAATGTTTCCAAGTGCCAGGTTTCTTTCAACTGTTGCTAATTCGTAACTCATTTTAATATCTTTAGTAAATTAATATTGCCTTATTATATGTTTTTTTGTTAAACATTTCAAGTTTGCTAAGATAATATGTTTTCAATAAAGTCCTTGCTATTGAATGGTTTAAGATCAGAGGGTGATTCTCCGATGCCGATATATCTTATTGGTAGCTTAAGTTTTTTAGCTATAGTAAATATGCTACCTCCTTTGCCAGAGCCGTCAAGCTTAGTTAAAATAATGCCTGTGATACCTATCTCATTTTTGAAAGTTTCAGCCTGTTGGATATTGTTTTGGCCTAAGCTTGCATCCAAGACTAACCATATTTCATGAGGGGAGTTTGGATCTTGTTTTGACATGACTTTTTTAATTTTAAGTAGCTCTCTCATCAGATTGTCTTGTGTATGCAGTCTACCAGAAGTGTCTGCGATCAGATAATCACAATGATTAGACTTAGCTGAACACATGGCGTCGTGAATTACAGAAGCACTATCAGAACCTTGTTTTTGTGAGACCACTTTGCAGTTCGCTCTTTTTCCCCACTCCTGTAGTTGTTCAATCGCTGCAGCCCTGTAGGTATCTCCAGCAGCTAATGTCACAGATTTTTTTTCTGTACTTAGTTGGTGTGCGATTTTGCCACATGTGGTAGTCTTGCCTGCCCCGTTAATTCCTACCATGAGTATAGTGTATGGCTTTTCTGGTATTGCTAAAGATGGAGGGTCGCAAGGGCTCAGAATCTCGAGTAAAATCTTGTACAGTGACTTTCTGACAAGCTCTGGTGTTGCTTTTTTACTAAGGTCTTTTTTTAATTCTTCTAGAACTTCATGTGTAAGCTCCGCTCCCATGTCTGTTTCTATCAGATTTTTCTTTATTTCTTTCTCTAATTCTTTGCCAAGTTTATCTGCTTTGTAAAGCGATGTAATCGAGTCAAATAGTGAGCCAAAGCTTTCTTTGATTTTATTTTGGTCTTTACTATTTTGCTGGTGGGGCTGGGTTTTTTTGTTTATAGATTTTTTAAGAAAGCCAAAAACCATAAAATTGTTTTCCATTTTGTTGTTAATTGAAGCTATAATCTACTATAAATTATTCCGCTATGTCAAAATTATGCAGTCATATATCGGATTAACGTGTAGATTAATTTTTTACTAGAGGTGAGTGTTGAAAAAGATTTTCTTAGTTTTCCTAGTCAGTTGTGCTTTCGCATTAAATATGACTATAGATATGCAAACTAAAACATTAGGCAATGGGTTAAAGGTAGTTGTTTTACCTGATCATAGGTCTCCTCTAGCTTGGTTCCAGATTTGGTATGATGTTGGATCAAGTGATGAGCATAATGGCTTGACTGGTATTTCTCATGCTCTTGAACATATGATGTTTAAAGGAACAAAAAAACATGGACCGGGACAGCTTACCAAGTTAGTGGACCTTAACGGAGGTAGTCATAATGCATTTACTAGTAGGGATTACACTTGTTATTGGGAAAAACTTCCATCCGATAAGCTGGAGCTAGGCTTTGAGCTCGAATCTGATAGAATGAAAAACCTTGTTTTAACTGAAAAAGATTTTGTGAGTGAGCAAAAGGTTATCCTTGAAGAAAGGCGTATGAGAATCGATGATAATCCAATAAGTCTTACGAATGAGCAGTTTTCAGCTGCATTAAAACTAGCTACTCCCTATCAAGATCCAGTTATAGGTTGGGAGCGTGATATAC
>JAYYZF010000037.1:0-7993 GCA_036340215.1 Pseudomonadota bacterium
CAAACTTGGAAGCTACTACAGGGCCTATTATCAATGAAAGAAAAAAACTTATACCAACAGAGGCACCAAGAAAGGCCATTGCTAAAGTTCTATTTTTCTCGCTTGTGTGATCAGAAATTGCAGCAAGAATAGTACTACCAATAGCACCTGCACCCTGAATTGCCCGACCTAAAATCATAAGATAAGCACTCTGAGCAAGGTAAGCAATAAAACTCCCAAAACACAACATTAGCAGTCCGCCAAAAATCACCTTTTTTCTGCCTACTATGTCTGATAAATAACCCAAGGGTATTTGGAGTAGTGCCTGAGTAAAACCATATATGCCAATAATAAGACCCAAGAAAACTGAATTATCACTATCAAGTGTATGTAGGTAAACAGGCAGTACTGGGACTATCATCATCAAGCCAAAAATACGCAGTGAAAAAATAGCAATTAGCAAGGAGCAAACTTTTACTTCTTTTTTATTCATGTATAATAAACGTGTAAGATCTGTTAATTGTTAAGAAAACCTTAACCTTGATATGTTAACATATACATCTGAAAATTAATATTAAAAACAGGGAGCACTTGGAATGAAATTTATACATATATCAAAAAAAGAAAAGGCTGCACTTGCCTTAATAAACATCTTCACAATGTACGCCTGTTATTTTTACACTGTGTTTACTGTTAAAAATCAAATCACAGAAACATTTTTGAAAACAATCAGCGCTGCATGCTTTATATCATTTTTATTTCTGGTTCTACTTGGCATTAAAAAATTTAGAACAAAAAACATTTAAACAAGAATAGATGGAAATCAATTTAACGACTATTCTTTTGCCTAAGGGCCTTTAGCAAGAGATCTAAATCCTATCTTAACTTGAGAATTAAATGAAAGATTTCAATAAAAAAACCCCTCAAGATTACCTAGAATTCTTACGCATCTTAATCGAAGAAAAGCAGGACAATACAGTAACACATAAGCTTATCAACCTGGTTATAGCTAAGATTTCACAACAAATTGGGTCAGGCTATAAAACTTTTATTAATCAAGAAGATCAAAACGGACTAACACCTTTTTACATAGCGGTAATGCACGGTAAGTTTGAAATTGCAAAAATTATATTCGATCATAGTCCAACAAATGTAATAGAGAGCTTTCAGAGTTTTTTCGAAAAAATATGCGAAAAATTTCAGAAGAATTTAGAAAATAGCTACATGGAGTTAACTAGCCTCCAATCTAAACTTGAAATAAGTAACACAAATCCACCCTCATCTAGTCAAAGATTAATCGGAAAAAGAAAGATTCAAAAGATTAAAGATAAGATAAGTAATATGGAAAATCATGTACTGAGACAAAATGATATACTGCAGAATATTAGAAATAATAAAATAATCGCAGAGGAAAAATTCCTCATTCAAGCACTTGAAAATCTCAGATAATAGCAAAGCGAGAGGATAGAAACTATCTATCCAATCGATGCTTCTAGTAATATTTTCACTAGTGTGAGAAACTAGTTTGCTAAAGTTGGAGTTAAAATTGCAGAAACTAATTTTTCTTTTATTGACTATAGTTCATTCACTACCAAGAAATTTAAAAACTATTACTTGGATAAATAATAAAGTTAAAGTTGAACGAAATATAATCATAAATCTGCAATGTCAGAATACACCCCAAAAGAGCCAAAACATAACAACTTTTACAGAGATAAGAAATTTAGATATCAAAGTAGTCAGAAATCCAATTTCAAATATAAAGGACGATTTTCAAAGATATTTAATGCTAAATGATTCCATCAGCATTAAAAATCTTCTCATGCTAGGATTTGATATTAATTCTATAGATTCAAACGGAATGACCCCGCTACACAATGCTATTAATATTAATAGTAAAAATATGGCTGCAATACTACTTGACTATGGCGCTAATATAGATAGTCGCGACAGTAATAACCTAACACCTCTTCATCATGCAATCATTAACAAAAATATAGATATTGTCTATTATCTCATACAGAATCGAGCAAATGTTGGTGTTAAGAGTGATGATAACGAAAGCTTATTACACTTTACAGTCAAGCACGTAAAAGGCAGTAATACTCAAGTTATTCTTGCTACATTCCTGATTAATGCAGGTTTATCAACAGAGGATGTTAATAATCATGAGGAAACCGTATTGCACCTTGCGGTTGGCTCTGAGTGTAATATTGAACTTGTAAAGTTGTTGCTTACAGTTGGGGCAAATCCACATAAGCATGATAAAAATGGAAACAACTGCTATGATATTGCTTTAAAGTATGGGCATAAAGAGTGTACAGAGATTCTCGAAGAATACACTCAAGATTCAAGAAAATCAGAGGATAAAATAAGTTTTGAATATTAGCACCATCAGCTTGAGGCTGGTAAGAAAAAGAACTACTCATTACTAACGAACATAAAATTAAGTGTTGTAATAGCTATTCTAATTACAATGGTAACCTGCTATACTCTACTTTTTAAAACTTGGTAATATATGGCTGAAATCAAAATTAAAGGAGCTAAAACTCATAATTTAAAAAACATTGATGTCATCATTCCACGTAACAAGCTCACAGTTATAACGGGATTATCCGGATCAGGAAAATCATCCCTTGCTTTTGATACTCTATACGCCGAAGGTCAAAGACGCTACGTGGAGTCACTCTCTGCATATGCGCGCCAGTTTCTTTCTATGATGGAAAAACCTGAACTTGATCACATATCAGGCTTATCACCTGCCATAGCAATAGAGCAAAAGAACACATCACACAATCCACGCTCTACTGTTGGCACAATAACCGAAATATATGATTACTTAAGACTGTTATTTGCAAGAGCAGGTGTTCCTCGTTGCCCCAAACATCATGATGAACTAAAAGCACAAACTATAAGTCAAATTTGCGACAAAATAATGTGTTTAGAAGAAAATACTAAGATAACTATAAACGCTCCTATCGTTCAGAATAGGAAAGGAGAACATGGACTACTATTCGAAAAGCTTATTAAGCAAGGTTTCACGAGATTCAAAGTAAACGGCAAAGTCGAAGAGTATAATCTAGCACCAGCTCTAGATTCTAAACTTAAACATAATATTGAAGTAGTCGTTGACAGAATCAAAGTAAAACCGGGAATAGAACAGAGATTAGCCGAATCAGTTGAAACTACTGCCGAACTTGCCGATGGTATAGTCCTCATAAACTTTTTTTCCGAAAAAGAAGAGCCGTTACTATTGTCAACAAAACATGCATGCGCCAAATGTGGTTATAGTGTACCAAGACTTGAGCCAAGAATGTTTTCTTTTAACAGTCCTCAAGGAGCATGTAGTGAATGTGATGGACTTGGTAGCACCCGCTTTTTCGACCCTGAAAAAGTAATCATAGACTCTAGCCTTAGCATAGCTGGTGGTGCAATAAAAGGCTGGGATAAAAGACATGACTATTACTATCAAGTAATGCAGGCTCTAGCATACGAACTGGAGTTTGACTTAAACACACCATGGCAAAATCTCCCTGACAATGTTAAAAAAGTAATTTTATATGGAAGCGGAAGAACAAGAATAAGTTTTAGTTATAGGAATAGATTTGGTAAAAATGTAGTAAAAAGTAAAAAATTTGAAGGAGTAATTCCAAACCTAGATCGCAGGTACGCAGAAACTGAATCTGATGCAGTGCGAGAAGAACTTACCAAGTATTTAACCTATAGCACATGTCCAAAATGTAATGGCTCACGCCTAAGTGAGGTTGCACGGAATGTCTTCATTGGAAACAAGAATATACCATCGTTATCAGAAATACCTATAGACGAAGCTCTAGACTTTTTCCAAAAACTAGAATTATCTGGTAACCAATTAGAAATAGCAACTCCAATTCTTACAGAAATTAAAACAAGAATGGAGTTTCTACTAAGTGTTGGGTTAAATTATCTTAGCCTTCATAGGTCCGCAGAAACACTTTCAGGTGGTGAAGCTCAAAGAATAAGACTAGCCAGTCAAATAGGGTCTGGACTTGTTGGAGTTATGTATGTCCTAGATGAACCATCAATAGGATTGCACCAACGAGATAATGATCGTCTCTTAAATACCTTAAAAACATTACGAAACCTTGGTAACTCTGTGATAGTGGTAGAGCATGACGAAGATGCTATTCTTACAGCAGACCATGTTATAGATATTGGCCCTGGTGCTGGAGTTCATGGGGGTGAGATAGTTGCAACCGGAACACCAAAAGAAATAATGCGAAGTAAGCGCTCACTTACTGGAAAATACTTATCTGGAAAAGAAAAAATTGAAATACCTCCAGAAAGATTAAGATATGATCCGGCAAGAATGTTAAGAATAGTAGAAGCTGAGTGCAATAACTTAAAAAAAGTAAATGCTAATATTCCGCTTGGTCTAATGACTTGTGTAACTGGTGTTTCTGGTTCAGGAAAATCAAGCTTAATAAACGATACCTTGTTACCAGTAGCTGAACATAAGCTTAACAGAGCAAAAACCAAGTTGTCGGGAAAATGTAAAGATATTCTTGGCCTGCAAATGCTAGACAAAGTTGTAGCTATAGATCAAAGCCCTATTGGAAGAACACCAAGATCAAATCCCGCAACTTATACTGGAATTTTTACGCCTATTAGGGAATTACTCTCACAAACAGAAGATGCTAGAGTTAGAGGCTATAAACCAGGTAGATTTAGTTTCAATGTCCCAGGAGGAAGATGTGAAGCTTGTCAGGGTGATGGCTTAGTAAAAGTTGAAATGCATTTTTTAGCTGATGTTTTTGTCACATGTGATGTATGTCAAGGTAAACGTTATAACAGAGAAACTCTTACTATTACGTATAAAAAGAAAAACATTGCTGATATTTTAAATATGAATGTTGAGGAAGCTGCAGAATTTTTTTCAGCTATACCAGTAATATCAAGAAAACTCCAAACCCTAATTGATGTCGGACTTGGCTATATTAGCTTAGGCCAAAGTGCAACCACTCTATCTGGGGGAGAAGCACAGAGAATCAAACTAGCGAAAGAACTTTCAAAAAGATCTACTGGAAATACGCTTTACATATTAGATGAACCAACAACAGGATTACACTTCCATGACGTGAAAAAACTCATAGAAGTATTATTTGCTCTGCGTAATCAAGGTAATACAATTGTCATAATAGAGCATAATCTTGATGTGATAAAAACCTGTGACTGGATAATTGACATTGGTCCAGAAGGTGGTAAAGGTGGAGGTAATATCGTTGCTAGTGGTCCACCGGAAAAAATAGTTAATTGTGAGAAATCATATACAGCACAGTTTCTCAAGCCTCTTCTAGCAAAGCAAAAAGAAACACTAGAGTAATAATTATAAATTTAATTTATTAAACTGGCACTTAGAGCAACATTTAGCTATACTGCATATCTATTTAAAGATGAGAACTTAAAGATGCAACAAGAAAAAATACGAAATATCACAATTATTGCCCACGTTGACCATGGAAAAACCACATTAGTAGATGTTATGTTTCAACAAAGTGGGAGCTTCCGTGAAGGGCAAGAAGTTGCTGAAAGGTTAATGGACTCTATGGATCTAGAGAAAGAGAGAGGCATTACTATACAGGCAAAAAATGGCTCCATAAAATATAAGGACCACCTAATAAACATTATAGACACACCCGGGCACGCAGATTTTGGTGGAGAAGTAGAACGAGTTATGGGTATGGCTGATGGTGTTGTGTTTCTTGTAGATGCTGCTGAAGGCCCAATGCCACAATCTTATTTTGTTCTAAAAAAAGCAATAGAAAAAAAATTGCCAGTAATAGTCATGGTAAACAAACTAGACAAACCTGCTGCTCGTCCTGACTGGGCGGTTGATCAAGTATTTGACTTAATGGTAAAACTTGATGCACCAGATAACATCATTGATTTCCCAACTATTTATGGCTCAGCCAAAGAGGGATTTGCGACAACAGACCCTACAATTAAAACAAATAATATAGACGTTCTTCTAGATACTATCGTTGACTATGTACCATCACCAAAAGGTGATAACACCCTACCCCTACAAATGCAAATTAGCTCTATAAGCTATTCTTCCTATCTTGGTAGGCTCGCGATCGGCAAGCTAAGTCAGGGACAAGTTAAAGTGGGACAAGAAGTAGCAATATCGACTCCTGAAGCTATTTTAGAGAAAAAACGTATAAGTAAGATTTATAAATTTGAAACAGCAACTCAAGTAAGTTCAGAATCTGCAAGCACAGGGGAAATAATTGCAATTGCTGGACTTGAAAATAGTAAAATTGGACAAACTATAACAGACCCTGTAAATCCTGACCCCTTACCTGCAACTCCAATAGATCCACCTACTATTTCAATGTTGTTTCTCCCGAACGACTCTCCGTTTGCTGGATTAGAAGGAAAATTTGTAACTTCAAGGCATCTCAGAGAAAGACTAATGCGAGAACTTCTGGCAGATGTAGCTTTGACAGTTACTGATGATCCAAATGGAATTGGGTACATTGTTTCTGGTCGTGGTGAATTACATCTTGCAATACTTATAGAGAAAATGAGAAGAGAAGGATACGAATTCCAAGTAGCATCACCAAAAGTAATTTTCAGAGAGCATGCTGGAAATAAAACTGAACCGTATGAGAATTTATTCATAGAAGTTGAGACAGACAATCAAGGCAAAGTTATGGAAAGCCTGGGATCTAGAAAAGGCGAAATGAAAAATATGGACATCGGAGAGCACACGACTAAACTTCATTATTTCATACCTACTAGGGGATTACTTGGTTATTACTCACAATTTATGACTGAAACAAAAGGAATGGGAGTCATGAACTCATCTTTTGCTGAATATGGGCCATTTCTAGGAGATATAAAAACAAGAACAAAAGGAGTAGCAATTGTGAAAGAAACTTGTACTACAGTTGCGTATGCATTATTTAATTTACAAGATAGAATAAAACTATTTTTAGGTCCCGGAATAAAAGTTTACGAAGGACAAGTTATTGGTGAAAATGCACGCGATGGTGACTTAACTGTAAATCCCTCAAAGGGTAAAAAGCTTACAAATGTTAGAGCATCAGGCAGTGATGATGCAGTAATTTTAACTCCTCCAGTTAAAATGTCACTTGAAAGATGCATATCATATATTGATGACACTGAATTAGTTGAGATATCTCCAAAAAACATAAGAATTAGGAAGAAATTTTTAAAAGAACATGAGCGAAAAAGAGCTAAGTAAAACGCGAGAGTCAGAAAGATTTAAATATTTTCCAGATCTTAAGTTAGCTGTAAGAAATAGAAATTTAGCGCCACTTACTATAGTTAAGCGCCAAGAACCTAAAGATGCACAAGATTTCTTTACCCTTATTAAAGGCAAGGAAATAAAAACATCGATATTAGTACACAAGCGCTTTGCAATTACTCAATTGGACTCACATTTAAGAATGATACTACCTAAAAAATGCATTAGCTCAAACTTTTACAAGAAATGGGTAGAAGATATGGCAAATATTTGTGTCTTATTTTCTGATATCACTAAAACAAAAGAAATTATTTTTTGGCTTAGCTCGACGAGAGTATGTAAAAATTTCCATATTGATAAAACTGACTTTCGCTTACTTGTTACTTACAGCGGTGCTGGCACTGAATGGATCAGCACTCCAATGCTTCATTTAGAAAATATGGAAAATCTCTCGAAAGACACTATCTACCGTCTAAAAACCTGGAATATAGCATTGTTTAATTCTTGTAAAGATGGAATTGTTCACCGTTCTCCTCAGGTAAAGGAAAACTCTTGGTCATTACTTATGAGGTTAGACTCGTCTAATTTTAAAAAGATGAAAAAAGCTTGAATTAATATAAATCAATGTTAGTCTACTGAAGAGTCAATGTTAGAATAATAATATTATTTATATTTACAAGTTGAAGAAAATGCGGCAAGAAGACTACTTTTCCATAGGCGACAGAGCCTTAATACGAGCAAGTCATAAAGATTTGATTTTAG
>JAYYZF010000038.1:0-17947 GCA_036340215.1 Pseudomonadota bacterium
ACAGTAGTGCCACAGCCAAGCCCAAAGCCATTCTGACTAAGCAAATTGGCGCAAGTGTTGAGAATGACGCTAAATTAAGTGCTTTTATTTCATCTAAGATAAATCTTGCTATTGATAAGAGAATAAGAGCTATCTCAGACCATTACAAGGCAGCTGATATTATTCCTGCTGATAACTATGCGAGTCTCGAATTTACATCTGTACCAGCTGAAGTTGGTACTGCAAGTATTCCTAGAGTTAACTTCAGTAGTGCCAATGTTGGGAGAAGTGTAGATCCAGTAAGCATTTCAAACCCAAATAAAAATGATTTGGATAAGTTGCAGCAACAACTGAATGAACTACAAATTCAACTATCCAGTATTATAAATATTTTACAAGATAATTCAGGCTTTTTAACTAGTAAAAAATCTATTGAAAATCAATTTGCTGAAATTGGTGGCTATGCCCTCAGCAGTTACTTGGGTAATAGCTTTGGTCTTAATGCTACCTATGTTGCTAATCCAAACTTACAGATAAGTATTGCTTTAATGATAGGAATTCTTTTATTTGGTTTTGTTATAGAAGGTAGAACTACTAGAAAAAAAGTACCAAACGAATATATTTCTGAGGAACTTATAGATAATCCTAATGATGAGTATGACTTTATGGGGAGTACTGAGGGAATTCCAGCAAGAATGAACTTGGCTCGGGCATACTTTGATATGGGCTTTCCTGACAAAGCTCGTAAGGTCTTAACCGATATAGCTACTAGAGGTGATGCGAGTCAGAAAAAAGAAGCCCGTAGTATGCTTATGGATCTTGATAATTAGTCTTTTTTATATATAATTCTCGTTTTGTATAGTGTGGTATTAGAGTGAGAATTGTTTTAACAGTATCCTACAAGGGTACTAATTATCAGGGTTGGGCGCGACAGCCCGGTCTCGTCACTGTTCAGGGGGTTTTAGAGGAAGCAATCACAAAGGTTGCAAATGCTCCAACTCAAGTTTTTTGCGCAGGTCGTACTGATAAGGGCGTACATGCCTTGTCACAGGTGGCGCATTTTGACACAGAAAGCAAGCGTGATAAATATGAATGGTTGCGCGGCATCAACTCCAATTTGCCAGCCGATGTAAGACTTAATTGGCTAGATTTTGTAGGTAACGATGATTTCCATGCTAGGTTTAGTGCTACTTCTCGAACATATCATTACTATATTTCTACTAAAAAAGTATCTTCTGCAATATTTGCAGAGCACATGCTTTGGGTGCCTCACAACCTAAATATTTCTGCTATGCAAGCTGCTGCTACTTATCTTTTAGGCGAGCATGATTTTTCATCTTTTCGTTCTCGTAAATGTCAAGCAGCGTCACCAATAAAAAAAATATCTAAGCTAGACGTAGTAGAGTTAAAGCCAGACCTTTTCGTTGTGGTTATATCTGCAAATAGTTTCCTTTATAATATGGTTAGGAATATTGTTGGTCTATTGTTGAAAATAGCAAGAGGGGATGCGGCACCTATTTGGGCTCAAGAGGTGCTTAGTTCTTGCACTAAAGGCCATAATTTTACCAAAGTAAGAGCAGAAGGTTTATATTTTATGGGAGCCACATATCCTAGGAGTTTTAAAATAGAATGCTGCGATGAAAACTATTTATTTTAATTACACATATGTGGTATATTTTAATTAATTGGGAATTGCATTTAAGCTATACTCACTGTACAGGTAAAGGATATGACTAAAAAATTTATAAGCGATAATTCAAACGAAGCAATATTATATCCGGTTGCATCGGCAAGTAGGTTGCTTGACCAAGCAGGTCATGTAAAGATCTTAGCTGATATTGAGAAAAATATTGCTACTAATGAGACTAGATATTCTTTACTTTATGAGCCAATGATTAATAATTTTGCTGAGTACGTGCAGGTATTTTGTGATATTGGAAAGCTGGGAGATGAGCAGTTATTAAATCTTGGACTGGAGAGAGCATATTTCATTTGTCAGAGTTATGTTAATGAACATGGCAAGGACGTAAATTTCACTTATATGTTTGCATTATTTTCTGCCTCGTTACTTCTAGATATTGGTAGAGTCGATGCTTATCGTAAGATTATGATTTGTAATAAAAACGGTGTTTTCTTAAAAGAATGGCAGCCAATTTTGGGAAGCTCATTATTTTCTGATGCGGATTATTACAAAGTTAGGGAGTCAGTTTCCTTTTCGCTAAAAATGAGTAACCTAATAACTCCAATTTTAGCAAAAAATATCGTATCAGAGATTGGGTTGCTTTGCTTGAGGGAAGAGCCAGATTTACTTGCTTCGTGGATTGCGGTACTTTCACACGACGAAAATTCTGATGATGATTTAGCCTCAGACTTTAAAATATATAATAGAAAATTTAATGAGCAACGTAAGAAACGCCTTAATAGTATCTTAATAGATGGAACTATAGTTGATGGTCTAGTCGCTGGTGAGGAGTTTTGGAAATGGTTAAAACAGGGTATTAAAGACAAGACTATTGCAGTAAATAAAGAGGGTGCCTTTGTTCACAAGGTTAGTGGTGGGCTATTTGTTGATTACAAAGCCCTGGCACAGAAGTTCTCATCAATTTACTCTGATAAATTCCCATCATGGACTGTGGTTGTGACACAATTCAACAGTCTGGGTGTGGCTAAATTATCTGGTGGTGATTTTAAATATGAACAATTTTTTGGGGACAGAGGTAAATACGGTGTTGGTAGTATGTTCCACAGGAAGCAAGCCGGATCTGTCGCAAAGCTACCTGCAGGAGTTGTAATTGAAGATTCAAGGTCTTTTATTGCCGGAGATTATAAAAATTCATCAAAAATTACTGCCACTGGAAAGGTTGCACCGGATAAAGATTTTGTAAATAGGGCTGGGTCAGTATTTGGTGTAAATACTAAGCTTGATCCAAAATATGAAATTCCAAAATAGTTAAGGAAGTTATTATGAAAAAGTTTTTATTGTTTCTCTATACATTTTTTGTTGTATTATTTCTCGATGTGATTTGGTTGAAATATATTGCATATGAATTCTTTCAGCATCATCTTGGCCCGATGTTACGTGAAGATATTATTATGTTATCGGGTTTTGCTTTTTATTTTGTTTTCTCTCTTGGTCTCTTTATTTTTGTTGTTTTGCCGCAGCTTGAGTCAGATAATATGGCTATTACTTTAGCTAAAGGTGCTTTCTTTGGTGTTGTGTGTTATGGGTCATTTGATTTCACATGTTATGCTATTTTCAAAGATTTTCCTTTTGATGTAGTTTTGCTTGATATTGCGTGGGGTGCTTTTATAGGATCAGTTCCTGCTGGATTAGTAGTTGCAACTTCTAAGCAAAAATTATAATCTTATAAGTCTAATTAAATTGGTAATTTATATATGAGTTGGATTAAGAAAATACTACCGTCTGTTGTATTCTCTGATGGAAAAAAGAATTTGCCCGAAGGCGTATGGAGTAATTGTACTTCATGTCTTGCTTACTTGTATAAAGAAGAGTTAAAAAATAATCTATATGTATGCTATAAATGTAACCACCATCAGAACATAGCTGCTCGTGAGAGATTAGATATTTTTCTTGATGAGAGTCCAAGATTTGAAATCGCGGCAGATGTTTCCTCTTCTGATCGTTTGAAGTTTAAAGATACTAAAAAGTACAAAGATAGGCTTCAAGATGCACAGAAAAAGACAGGTGAAATAGAAGCCATGGTTGTCATGCATGGTGAGTTAAAGGGACTGCCCCTAGTAGTTGCTTGCTTTGATTTTTTCTTCATTGGTGGCTCCATGGGAGCTGGTGTTGGAGAAAAGTTTGTTAGGGGAATTGAGTTTGCAATTGAAAAGCGTGTTCCATTTGTCTGTTTTTGTAGTAGTGGAGGCGCCAGAATGCAAGAAGGGGTAATATCTCTTATGCAAATGGCGAAAACATCAGCAGCTATTGCAAAACTAGCAAAACATAATTTGCCCTATATAACTATTTTAACAAACCCAACTACTGGTGGAGTTTCTGCGAGTTTAGCGATGTTGGGTGATATCATAATTGCTGAACCAGACGCTTTAATTGGCTTTGCCGGGCCTAGAGTAATCAAGCAGACTGTTGGCGAAACTTTACCAGATGGCTTTCAAAGAAGCGAATTTCTACTTGAAAATGGTGCCATAGATATGATTTTATCTCGAAATAAAATGAGAGATAAAATATTTAGCATACTTGATAAGATTATGAGAAAGGGTAATTAATAATTTGTGTGGCCTAGAGCGCTGGTTAGAAGTTATTCAAGCTAGAACAACTTATACAGGTATTGATTTATCTCTAAGTCGAATAGAAAAAGCATTATTTGAACTCTCTATTAATGAGTTTGATGCAACTGTTGTAAAAGTAGCAGGCACAAATGGTAAGGGTAGTATGGTGGCAGCCCTTAACCATATTTACACAAATGCTGGTTTAAAAGTGGCCTGTTATACCTCCCCCCACTTATTTTCATTTAACGAGAGGTTGCTATTAAACAATAAAATTTCTTCTGATCAGCAATGGTGCTCAGCATTTGTAAAAATAAATAAAGTAGCGCTACATTACAATTTAACTTATTTTGAAACTATAACCCTTGCTGCTTTTTTGATAATAAGTGAACTTGATTTTGATATTATTCTGCTTGAGATAGGTTTAGGGGGGCGTTTAGACGCTGTAAATGCAATTTTAGCTGATCTTGCAATTATAACTAGTATTGGTTTTGATCATACAGATAGATTAGGTGAATCTTTAGCAGCTATTGCGTATGAGAAAGCAGGTATAATAAAGTCAAACATGACGGTAATATATTCTGGTAGAGATGAGTTACAAACTTTTCAAAAACGTGCACAAGCATATAACTGTAATATGTATGCATTAGGTCATGAATTTTCTTGGTTTGAAGATAAGAATAGTTGGGGATATCAGTCTCAGTTAAAAAAAGTTATTAGTTCTATCCCAAATATTCATCTAGACATAGCAGCTGGGGCTATTAAAGTTACTGAATGTTTAAGCGACAAACACCCAGTTTCAAATGATATTGCTTTCTCAGCATTGAGTAATGTAAAAATTATGGGTAGATGCCAAGAAATTAGGGCTAAATGCCCAATTATAATTGATGTAAGTCATAATACGCCAGCTGTGAAAAATCTAGTAAAGTTTCTTAAGAATAAGTTTAAAAATAGAGGTTTAAGAATTGTTTTTGGTTGTCAGAAAAACAAAGATTACAATTTAATGTTGTCTGAGTTTAAAGACGAGTGCGTTACTTGGTACTTTGCAGATTTAGCATGTAGCGGATCTGCATCTAGGTATGATTTCAAAGCAAATGTAAAGCAGCATAATTATTATTTCAAAAACATCACCTCGGCATTTAGCAAAGCCTATAATGAGAGTATTAATGACGATGTAGTGGTTGCTTTTGGCTCTTTCTTTGTTGTGTCAGAAGTAATGCAATCTGAGCTTATGAAAAAAATTATTTTTGCTTATGAGAAGATTTCGTAGTAACATTGTGGAGTGGATGTGTTTTTCTCAGGCACTATCACGTTTATGGAGAAAAAATAGTAATAATTATGGACGATATAAGACCTCTAGGATTTCGTAAAGTTCTCTGTGATTATTATTTTAAGGAGATAGCTAGTGATATTATCAAGATGTCACCAATACATTCTCATAAAAACATGGATACGCTATTGATTTAACAATCGGAGGATACTTATGGAAGCAAAATATTTATACAGAGTGTGTTTACTACTTACAGCTGTAATGGCTTTGTCATTATTTTTACCAGCAGGCCTACACAGCTCCGCAAACCCTTTGGCAATAAAAAATACTAATATGGCTAAGGTTGAAAAGAACTTACCATACCCATTCCAGTCATTTTTTCATAATATCCAGGAGTCTTTTGCAAGCGAGATAAAAAGTACTGGTGCTGTAGAGAAAAAATTAGCAACAAATGAAGTTGCTTCAAGCCAATACAACGTACTCGATGAAATATACAAAGATAATGCAGTAACCTTACCGCCAAATGTAGTATACGGTGTTATAAATAGTGAGACTATGTGGAATATAAAGGTTGGACCTTTTACAGACCCTGCATATTCACAGGAGCTGTCTAGGTATTTGCTTGCACAAGGATATCAGTTAACATTGAAATCTGATGCTTCAGAGCATGGCACTGATTACACAATTTTTATTAGTTTTGGTTCTGACAAAAACGATACTGAAAATGAAATTATAAATTTGGCGAATAAGTACCATATTCAGGGGATTCTGACTAAAAATTACTCATAAGTACCAACTATGAATATTATAGACATAAGCATTATAGTAATAATGCTAATATCCTGTTTCATTAGCGTATTAAGAGGATTATTTAAAGAGGTAATTAGCTTAGCTAGTTGGGTCTTAGCATTTGTTCTATCAGTAAAGTATGCATCTTATGTTTCAGATGTATTTCTTGGTTCAATTTCAAACAAGACTATAAGCTTTACAATATCACTTGTATGTATTTTTGTTTTAGTTTTGGTTATAGGAATAATTTTAGATAAAATTTTTGTTTTTATTCTCTCAAAAACTGGACTAGGCCCTTTTGATAAGGTGTTAGGTATATTTTTTGGTTTTACCAGGGGGGTAACTATAGTTTGTATTTTAGTATTCATTGGCTTAATTACTAATTTTAAACATGATAGTCTCTGGCAAGGATCAATACTCATACCACATTATATTCAAGTAATTAAGTGGTTTGGTGTTGATTCTATGATAGATCTAGATTCTATTAAAAAAAGCAATTTTAATTTAATTAAAACAAGTCAGCCTTAGTTTAGAGATATAATTCATTTGATTGAATATATTCTAAAACGTAGTTATCTAAACCATCAACTTTCTTATTTTCTTTAAGATTTGATCTTATTGCTGTAGAATTTACGTTTATATATTTTCCGGGTAAATAATATATTGAGCCTACATTTTTTTTCCATAATTCCTCTTTATTATTAGTTAGGTATTTTACTAACTCGTTATGGGGTTTAATAGGTATAGATTTTCTTATCGCTACCACTAAATGAGTTAGTTCCAAGATTTCACGCCAACTTTTCCATTTATGGAAGTTGTTTAAGCTATCTGAACCCATAACTAATAAAATTTTTCTACTGGGGTTATTTTTCTTTATATCCAAGAGGGTGTCAATCATATAAGACTTTCCTTCCCTCATTATTTCTCTATTATCTATTTTTACATTTTTATGCTTACGTATAGCTATTTCTAACATTTTAATTCTATTGTAACTACTTGTCTGTGTTTTTTTATGTACAGCAATATTGCAAGGTAGCAAATAAATTTCAGTTAATTTCAATTCACTTAAAACATCAAGAGAGATATCTATATGAGATTTATGTATAGGGTCAAAAGAGCCACCGAATATTACAATTGGACTTATTGTCATTATATTTCACTTAAAGTAATATTTTTAACTGCCGCAAGTTTAAGGCAAAGCTTGCTTAAAAGATGCCATGGTTCATTATTAGTAGCACCTTTTATTGCTTTCTCAATTTCTCTAGCTTGAGATATTGTTTTTATAATTTCTTTGCTAGTGAACTTGTTTCTGTACTTATCTAGCCTAACAAGTTTCTTCTTGTTGTAATAATTTTTTTCTCTGTAATTATCATCTAGGCATTCAACTAAGTCATTTAGTATCATGAATAATACAGTATTTATTTGAGCAGGGTCATGTTGCAGTGATTCCAATATAGTTATAACTAGTTTACTGTCACCGAACGCTATAGGGTCTAGGATATCAAATATTGAGAATTTACTCTGTTGAAAAATAATTTTACTTAAGTATTCGCTGCTAATAACTTCTACATCAGAACTTAATTTTATTTTTATTATTGTTTGTTCTAAAGCGTGTAGATTATTTTGTGTTAGAGAGATTAATTGATGAATTACATCAGAGTTAGCTTTTAACTTATGATTATTTAATCTTGATTTTGTCCAAGCTACCATTTGATTTGCTTGGATGGGCCAAACTGTTATTACTACTCCAATATCAGAAAACTTTTTCAGCCATGCAAGTTTTTTTTCAGCTGCAGATAATTTTGGACTTGTTATTACTATTATTATGTCTTTGTTTGAGTTGTGCCAAAAATTACTAATTATTTTTAGACCTTTATTTGTTATTTTGTTCTTTTTTAAGGTTATTTTGTAGAGTTGTTTATTTGTGAACAAGCCTATAGTATTTGTGTTGGTGGCAAATTCCTGCCAGGCTTTATCGCTATCAATATGATAAGTTTTATTTATGTGAAATCCTTTAAGTTTAGCATTATCACAGATTATCTTTTCTGCTTCTTCTTTCTGCCAAGGTTCATCACCCGAAATAAGGTAGTGGTTATTTAGTTCTTTACTAATACTATTTGTAAGCTGTTCAAATTTAAGTTGCACATCAGACCTCTTATCTAATCTTTACTATAACATGACTTTAAGATATTAGCTAAATATCTTTGTCTTATTGCTGTTATTAATTCTGTCAAGCATATGTTTTTTAATCTTATTTTTTTTATTAAAAATTGTATTGTAATGTTGCTATTTTTTACTATTATAATGGTATTGGAAGTGTCACTAAAACTAAAGGAAATTTATAAAAAGACATGAAGTTTACCTCCACTTACAGATATATGCCAGTTACAATTTTTTTGTTTTTTATAAGCGTTTTATCTCAATATGTAAAAGTTTTACTTTTTTTTATTGATAGATTTTCACAAGATATATGCCTATGTATTTTCAAATTAAAAGTACTTTTAAATAAGGTTTTTTTAGAAACAAGATGTTTTTTTGTAGATAACTTATATTTGTTTGAGAAACAGCAAATATCATTAATATTTTTTTAGAATCAGGGATATTATGAATATAAAATTTAAGAATGTTAATTTTACTTTATTTAGCTCATATTTTATTTGGTTCATATCTGTTTTATGTTTACTATTTCAGTTTTTATTACAGTTTTCCTCAGGAATGATGACAAATCAGCTTATGGATACGTTTCATTTAACTGCTGCAAGGGCTGGATTTTTAGCTGGATCATACTACCACATATATGTATTACTTCAGACACCAGCAGGATTTTTGACTGACAGATTAGGCCCTAAAAATTTGTTGTCATATGGTTGTATTATTTGTTGTATTGGTTGCTTAACCTTCGCTAGTGCAAAAAGTTTCTTATTAGCTGAAGTTGGTCGAATAATGATGGGAGGAGGGCTCTCATTTGCTTTTGTTGGGATGGTATTTGTAACAGCTACAGTGCTCCCCGCAAATGTATTTTCTTTAATGATGGGAGTTGCTGAGACTTTTGCAATTTTTGGTACTCTTATCTGTGAGTTATATCTTGCCGTTTACTTAGAAACAATAGGTTGGCGTACATTTATTGCCATATCGGGTTTAGTTGCTTTGTTTTTAAGTTTACTATCATGGTATTTCTTGCCTGGAAATAAGCAGCAGGATAATTCAGAAGAGGTAGCTAGGCAAAAGTTGTCCTTAAATGAAGTATTCTCTCAGCTAGGCGATTTATTTTTAAATCCTGTAGCATGGGCTAATGGCATTTATGCGGGTTTTATGTTTGCAATATTAACAACTTTTCATGGTCTTTGGGCTCAGCCTTTTTTAGTTGAAGCATATCATCTTTCAGAAGTTACTTCTGCTCATTATACTTCTCTTATGCTCTTAGGAGCTTTATTTGGTTTTCCAATTTCGGGCTGGATTGGAGGCATAATTTATGAGACAAGGTATCTGTTGTCTGCTTCTTCACTTTTAAATGCGATTCTCCTTTTTTCAGTATTAAGTTTTACAACAATGTCACACACAGTTTTAGCAGGGATACTAATTTTAATTGGTTTTTTTACAGGCCCCTACATTCTTTGTTATTCCATTGCTCATAATATAGTACCAGCTGGCTCAAAGAGCACTAGTATTGGTTTTACTAACACTCTTGCCGTAGTTACTGCACCTATGATGCAGCCATTGGTTGGTTATCTACTAGATGTTATTTCAGGTCCTAAGCATCATACTGTTCTAGATTTTCAATTAGCCCTTGGAGTGATCCCTCTTTGTTTACTCGTTGGCTCAATTTTGGCTTGCTTTTTACCGACTGCTAAAAAATCTGTAAGAACATAGTACTTGATGTCAAGATATTCAACCAAGCCTTTAAGAAATACCTCATTTGGAACTGTATATTTGTAGATCCTTTTTAATTCTATATTAGTTATGTTGAATTTAAAGGAGGTATACAATGTTTTTTCCAAATTACTCAATGGAAATTTTATACAAGCTAGATGAGATATCATTAGTAGAGAATAAACAGACCATAAAGGAAATATGTAAAAAGTTAAAGGTTTTATTTAATCCTGGCGAGCTTGAAAAAAAACCTATCTCACATAGTATTATAGTAAAATCAGAATCACATGAGGAAGATAAGCAGAGTCTATTATCAGGTTTAGACTTAAAAAATAATCCTCAACTAAATAGTAGAGCTATTTGTAAACGATTAGGGGATATAAATAATTGGGATCAGGTTTATTTAAATAAAAGCCCAAAATTAAAAAAAACAATTATAAATCATGGTCTTTTTGATGGTGTTGAGAGCAGTGATATTGATAATATTATTACGATATATAACAACTTAGCAACAATAATTTTAAAGTTAAAATTAAAGGCACTAAAGCTAGAACAGCATGAGGAAGATAGTAAAAATATTAGGAGTGCCATTTTACTTTTAAGCTCTTTATGCACCAAATTAAAGGTCTTTCGTGGACATTTAGTTGAGAATATGCTCAATAGGTTAGAAATAATAGCAAAGTATGGTTTTATTAAAAATCCTATATCATATGATTTATTACAGAGCGAGACGCAACAAGCTAGATTTAATTTTGAGCTTGCTTATGAATTTGATAACTCCTGGAATAATGATAAATTTAATCAATATTACGAATTTGTTCTGAAAAGCTTATCCTATAGTCATAAGTTTAAGTTAGCTAAAATTAATTGGGGTTTTGGTAAGGTTGTCTTGAGGGATGATGGCTCTCTTATTCTTTACCCAGAAATATTTAAAAAAGGGGAGTTATTACTGTCTAAACCTTGGTTTAGTTTTATTTTCAAAGGGAAGATGTTGGTATATGGCTTATTTTCTAATCCGTATAAACATATATCAATGCTCTCAAAAGTCAAAAGGGCGCTATCTCTATGTGAAAATTTAGATATCCATAATTATCAGGAAGTAAATACTACTGAAATAGTAAATATGATCGCTGCAATAAAGCTATTGGAGAAAGAGGGTGATTATATTGAAAATGAAAAAAACAAGCTCTGGAGTTATTGGAATAGTTATGCATATGGTATATGCTCACGCTGGCAGGATTACCTTTATGAGAAAAAAATTAAACTGATTCAACATATTATGTTTATTACAAAAGCATATATTAATGATTATCTCAATAAAGGCGAGCATTCATTAAGTCCAATTATTACTGCTGTCCCTATATTATTAAGCAGTAGTTATTTAATTGACATTGATACTGAGTCAGAAATAAAGCAAGATTTAGCAAAAGCTATTGCTAAAAAAATAGTCTCAGCTATTTTATGTTTCAATTACAGCTCTAAAAAAGCGTTTGCTGCTCTGCAGACTTTATTTCAAGGTGATATGGCCAAGCTTCTGCAAAAGATTCTTGGTGCTAAATATTTTTGTATTTTTTCAGGTATTATTGATAGCATATCTCCAGACTATAGAGGTGATTTGACAAGTATTAGGAAAGTAATAAATGATTTTGTCAAGAATATTGAAGTTCTTGATCTTGTTCAATCTCAAATTCAATCTCAAGCAATAGCAGATATCTCTGCAGTTGAGGCAGAATCTTTACTAACTAATGCTATTTCAGTTTTAAAAGGTTTTTCTAAAAAACAAAATGAAAATATTTATGATATCAATAATATTGATAAATATCCCAATATTATAAGCTTGTTAAAATCTTTAAAATCGAGTGATGTTAAGAAAGTATTAGCTGTAGTTTCCAGTATGGGTTATAAGTATAATTTGAGTTTAGAGCTAGCCAGATGTCCTTATTTATTCAATTACATAAAGACAGCTGTCAGCGAATTTTTCTCTAATTTAGATGTTTTTAATCCAGGCCTTATTGATCTAGTTATTGATTTTGCTGAAGAAAGTTATTGTTTGGAGTATGGTTTACAATTAGCAAAGCATAAACTCAAGTCTGGTGAGAGTTTTCATAAGGTAATACACAATAGTTTTGTAGAAAAAATACGCAAGATAAATGTGAACTTGGCATCGAGCATTGTAACCTCTATAGAAGAGTTATGCTTAGATTTACTAAAAGTCTATGCTGATAATAATGATTTAGAAGCAATAAATTTCCATTTGGGCTCCTTTGCGGATATTAAAAGTAGTTTTAAAGGCAAAGGTCTGCAAAATTTTCTACATCAAATTATTGCATCTGGTTGGAGTAAAAGTAGAGAAAAAATTGTTCTAAGTCTTTCTGAAACTAAGCAGCGCGAACTTTTTTTAAGAAATACTTTAGAAAATTTACTACTTACTGATATGAATGAAGAAGTATATAAGTCATGTGTGGCTAGTTTGCTCACTATACTTGACTCAGCCAATGGTGAATCGTGTTTTGGTGCAGATAATATTGCAAAATTAAGCTTGATAAATATTTTAAACGCGATACTTGATAGTGAGATTATAAGTATACAGAAGCTTGATTTGCTAAGTTCTATCCTAAAAAATGATAAATTTTGTGATTTTTATGAGCTTAATGAATATAAGCAAACATGGAAAACTAAAGTTGATAGTTTGACTTTAGTTTTGAGGATTAAGGATAGAATAGTAGAGGTAAGTAATAAACCAAATTTACTAAAATGTTCAGAGGATCTCTTAGATGAGTTAATAACAGACCTTATCGCGCAAAAAAATCAAAGTTATTCTAATATTTCAACCACTGGCGTCTCTGATAAATTAGTGGATGTGATCTGGCAAGACATGTCGAACTTAATAAAGAGTAACATGCTTAGTGGAAATATAGGCATGTTAGACTCTTATGAGAGTAAGTTGCTAAGGCTGAAAAAGTTAGAATATCAAGATGGCCTAGCTCTTGATCTGATAGATTTTATGTTGTGGCTTATTCGGCATAGATCCTATATTTCAGCTACACCTCTAAGGGTTTATAACCAAATTAGTATTGATGCTAAAGTATCAAGCTGGCTCAATAGTATGAGCACCTATCTCTTTAATATTGGTTGTTTTCACGAAAGTTTGGCAGCAGATTTTGAGGTTAGATTAAGAAAATTAAATTATAGTAAGGATTTACGTTGTATTATTTCGATTTGGAAATCTCAAAGAAATAATATTGAAGAAATATGTGATCCTTTTGTAATCGATACTGAGCAAGCACTAAGTATGGACAATATTACTGATGTAGTAGTCCAAGATCATGTGTTTGAGATATTATACAGACAGATTGAGGCAGAATATCATAGATTTAATGATAAAGCACAGGGCGAGGCCTTATCTGCGCAAGATATCCATAGCTTAAGAATATACCTTGATAACTTATTGCTTGTAGCTGATTCAAAAGATGAGAGCTTTAAATTAAAAGTATCATCCCTCATACAAAATATACGTAGTACATTATCTAAAACAGTTTCTACCAAACTTAAAGTGGCTAAGATCTCATCACTTAATCAACATGCAACACTATTTAATAATCAACCAAAACATAAGGAGTTACTATGCAACAACATACAAATGAAGAACTCGTACTAGATATGAATGAAAGTTATCATAATAACTTACGCACTGGTCTAGATATGCTAGAGCAAGAGTATGCATTACGCCACATTGACATGCCACAGTCAGTTACTGCAAATATAAATACTCTTCGTAATATAATAAATTCCACAGTAAATCGTGATATCCTAGAATTAAGATTTAAAAGAGCACTAGCCAATATGGGAACTTGGCAAGAATTTTTTGTAATATTTGGATTCAATGAGTTAGCAATTAAGTCTTATATGAATGTTATTCTCACAAGCATTAGTAAGGATACCTTAATTGCAAATTTAATAGCACAGAGGCATGAGCTTACGCAGCAGTTGAAATTATTGAATGAGAAAAATGCAAATAATCTAAGTGAAATTACAAAGCAAAACAAAAGAGAGCTTGCTGCGTTGCGGCGTGAATTTAACAATGATCGTCGTACTTTGGAGCGGTCATTAGCAAATTCTAACCAAGAAATTAGAGTGTTAAAGCAAGAACTATCGCGTGTTTATACTAATGTTGTCAGTACAACAAATAAGAAAATTTCAGACTTAACTGCACAGAGTTCGGCTCAGATGCAGCAAATTGCAATTTTACAGTCAGAGCTAATTAAGGAAAAAAACAGTGGCACAAAAAATACAGGGCATAAAGTAGATATTTTGAGTGCTGATACAAAAGTGTATAAGGCTAAGACTGGAACTGATGCTAAGGAAAAACTAACTCCAAAGAGTGTTGCTAAGCAAGAAGTTCTCGGCGTGCATATTATTGCAAATTGTTCGGAGCGTAATAAGCCAAGTGCTAAAGAAGTAGTTAAGATTTAATAAAGTGCAAAAGGCAGGTGTGCAATGATAGATTCATTAAGTTTATTCTTATTTATTTTATTAGTAATCATTATATTCAGATCATATGTTTCTAAGGTTTTCTTCTCATTTTATACTAAATGTAACTCTTACTTTTCTGATCTAACTAAAGAGATAGGAGCAGAAAAGCCTATAGCAAGTGATCATAATGCTTTAATGAGAATAGATGAAGATATTAAGAATCTTGGGATTGCATCTGATGATATCGCCGAGATAGAGTTTGAGCATAAACTTGAGGAAACTTTTTTAAGTTTATGAGACGCAGAGTATATTACATACAAGTATGTGATTGTTTTTGCTATTTATGTGTATCTTAGGAGGAAAACTAGTTTTTTTATATTATTTAAAGTTCTTAACTTACTTTATTTAATATCTTGGTATTGTGTAGGCATGATTTAGAAGTTACTGCCTTTTGGGAAAGGCAGTAACAAATGTTTTGCTTAAATTTTTACATCTAATCTAAAAAATCCCAAGTTTTCTTGAGCATCAGCGGCTGCACTAGGGTTATCAAAATGAGAGAAACCTACCTTGAGGGTGGTGTTTTCTGAGATTGGGCTTGTTAATGATATTTCGGATTTATCAAGATCATCGCCATTCCAGTTTTTTATCATTTCATGACTGAGTCCAATTGATAATTTATCACTTGGCATATATTGTAGTGATATAGTTGTGCTATTACTGTACAAATCATCGCCATCACGCCAAAGTATTTCTGCCTTATAATTATTTAAATAGGTATCTGTTCTATACCTAAAATAAGCACCATTCTTTGGTAATACTTGGTAATCAGAACCAGAAGACTCACCTGGATTAAGGTTACCATAAACTTTTCGATAACCAATGCTTATATCACCTTTTTTGTCTAGCAAATATATAGCGCCTACTGACACAGCTTCTAAAGTAACCGTTTGAAAGTAAGTAGTTAGATGTAGGTCGGTTTGTATATTTTTTAAATTTCCTAATTTATTATGGGCCTCAAATTCAACAAAAGCACCTATATCCCAGGAATTTTCGGTATTATCACTATTGGTAGTAGTAACAGGAACTACTCCAGTTGATATGTAGTACATATCCATAGACATGTTTTCATGCTTTGTTGTTTTTTTCGTCGCTTCATATCCATATGCTATGCTTGAAGAGATTGAGGCTAGTAGTAAGCTACTTACTATTTTCTTTAGTTTGTTGTCCATTAGAAACTCCGTTTATTAATCCTAACTCTCTAATACTAGTTGCTTACTATCCCTTTGTCCACTTGCTAATAAGAAAAATTCCAAAGGTATTTGAGCTTAGTTTTTAGAATTCAAGCTGGTAATTACAACGTTATTGTTTTAAATAAGATTACTATTATTGAAAAAAATATTTTATAGCTACTCAGTTTAGACAAAATTTGTAAATGCCACATATCTAACGGTGTTTTTTCTTGAATAGCACCTTGTATTCCCAATAATTGTGTTATTTTGGCAATAAAGGTATTGTTTGTTTTCTTGGGATATAAGTTAATCTAAGCCTATGTTGTTAACGTTTCTTAGATTTTGCGATACATGGTCTAATACCTAATGTCTTGCAGGGCATGCAATCATTGGCCAACTTATTTACATTTTTGTATCAATTCTAAAACTTCCAACATGATCAGTAGCTGTTGTATCATCTGTGGTATCAAATTGAGAGTATCCGACTGTAAAAGTCATATTGTCTGATACTTTAACTGTTGACGATAACTCATATCTTTCAAGATCACTACCACTCCAGTTACTTACAGTTTCATAAGTAAGCCTAACTGATGATTTTTCATTTAGCGAGTATTGTAAGGATAAAGATGTGTCGCTACTGTATAAATTATCCCCATCACTCCATAGTATTTCTGCGCTAAAAGAATTCATTAATTGCTCTGTTCTATATATAACGTAGTTACTATTTTCCGGTATTTCTAGATAGTTGCTACTAGAATTTGTGTCATAGGCCTTGTTGTAACCTATACTAATTTCACCAAGATTGTTTAATTTATACGTTGCACCTATAGACAATAGATTTACAGGTGAGCTAAAATAACTAGTGATTTTAAGGTCTGTCAGTAGATTACTCATTTTAAATAAATCAGCATGAGCTTCAAATTCAGCAAAATTTAAGCCTGTCCAATATTTGACTCCCCCAGCGTCTTTAGTTTTTACAGGAACGTTCCCAGTAGATATATACGCTCCTAAATCGTTTTTAAACTCTGTTGTTGTACTATGTAATTCGTAGCCATATGCTATTCCTGAAGAGATTGAGGCTAGTAGCAAGCTACTTATGATTTTCTTTATTTCATTTGTCATTATAAACTCCATTTATTAATCCTAACACTCTAATACTAGATTCTTACTATCCTTTTGTCCACTTGCAAATAAGAAAAACTTGTCAAGGTATTTGAGCTTAGGTTTTATAAGTCGATCGATTCATTACCTGTATGTAGTCTTACTTATAGGTCACAGATTGTGCAATAACAGAGATTTGCGTAACTCTCAATGCAAACACTGGTAAAGTAGTAGGAGATAGAGAGATATTTGAAAACACCATACCAAGATTTGAAAAAGTTTTGAAACTAGGAGTTAAGACAGTGAAGTTTTTACCTAGAGTTGAACAGTTACCTTGAAATAGTTATTAAAAAAATGAGCGTAAATATACATTTAAAACCATAAAAAGTTATTCGTCTCTGCAGTCTAAATTTTTGTTTGCAATTAGAAATTGGCATTGCTAGTATTTAAGGCTTTGCAGGGTTAATTTAATTATAGATAGGGATTTGTTATGAATGATACTAAAGTTTGGCGTTTTGGACTGCTAAAGGGCTCTCTATTAATGGTGCTTAGAGACATGGTGCTCTATTTTGCCGTTATTAGCTTTGTTTATGCATTTCCCTTGAGTGTTCCATCATTGTTTGTACTACCAACTATTGCAGGCTACTTTGCTATGCTTGGTGTGTTATCATTAGGATTATCCATTGTGACTCTGTTATCATCTTTTGATATATCTTACAGTCTAAAGTCAGGAGCAATCTCTTTTATTTTTTCAATGATACCATTTTTTATCGCAATTGCTTGCGGTCATCCTGGATATATTGCATTTTCACTTTTTAACTTCAGTGCTACTTCAATATCTATTCTAACTTTATATAGCGTAAGCTTAGTCACGAGTTTGTGTGCAATATTCTATTTTGATAAAACTATTGGTCTTGATAATGTGGCAGAATTTTGTGATAAACTTGATAATTTAAGTGGTAATCCTATGCAAGCAACAGAATTTATT
>JAYYZF010000039.1:0-12798 GCA_036340215.1 Pseudomonadota bacterium
AAAATGATAGCACAAAATAACTCAAAAAACAGCATTTAATACACCTGTGAGTCAAACCTTACAACACTCTATAGATTTGGATTTCTGGTACCAGGCCCAGTATAATGTTGCCTAGGTCTACAAAGAACCTTTTTCGCATCCTGGTGCATCTCATTCCAGTGAGAAAACCAGCCTGCAACTCTACCTAATGCGAATATAGCTGTGAACATCTCTGATGGTATGCCCAATGCTCGCAAAGTAATACCAGAATAAAAGTCAACATTTGGGTAAAGCTTTCTAGATATAAAATATTCATCCTGTAATGCTCTTTTCTCTAGCTCTAAAGCAAGAGAAAAAATAGGATCATCGAGCTTTTGCACTCTTAATACTTCATGACATATTTCTCGCATAATAACGGCCCGAGGGTCTTTTGTATGGTATACTCTGTGCCCAAAGCCCATTAAACGAGCTTGCTTTTTCTTGACCTTAATAATGAAATCATCAATATTATTCTGATCACCAATATCCTCAAGCATTTTAAGGCATGCTTCATTTGCACCACCGTGTAAAGGCCCTGACAATGCTGATAAAGCTGCCTGCAAACAACTAAATGGCTGAGCATCAGTTGACCCAACCATGCGCATTGCAGATGTTGAAGCATTTTGCTCGTGATCTGCATGCAGCAGTAAAATCTGCTCCATAGCATTTACAAGAATCGGATTTGGCTCATTTTCGTTTAAGCTAGACCAAAACATCATGTTGAGAAAATTAGCAACATAACTTAGGTCAATGCTTGGAGAAACATATGGCTCACCTATTGAAAACTTATATACCATAGCAACTAAGGTAGGCATCAACCCTAATGCAACCTTGTAAATTCTTAGCCTTTCTTCCTCATTTTTCAAGTCTATATTATCATACTGAGCAGACAATGATGTGATTAACGATGACAGCAATGTCATTGGGTGAGTTTCCCTTGGAAAAATATCACACAAATTACTAAACTGCTCACTCAACATAGAATTTTCTTTTACGTCTCTCGAGAAATCACGGAGTTTTTCAACGTTTGGCAGATTACCAGTAAAAAGTAAATAAGCTACTTCTAAATAACTACAACTACTGGATAGTGACTCAACTGGAAAACCGCGGTATAAAAGAATACCTTTCTCACCCTCACCTTTGATATATGTTATGCTTGAAGAGCATGTTGCCGTATTTTTCAAACCATTGTCTAATACATTTACAGGGTAACCAGTAAGTCTCTGTCCGTCTTTACGCAAGCTTCCAGTATCAATAAAAAGTTCATCCTGGGTTGAGTTCATGTAAACGTTGCTTTCGATAGAGGATCCGTTAATGGTTAGCTTTGCTTTACCGTATTCCTTAAATTCACCCGAGCTCGCAGGACTCTCGTCATTAGGCATGTTAAGTTCCTTTTTTAAATTTGATAGGCTATTATATTATGTTTAATTCATCTATTTGTCAAAGAGTCTCTCTTACGGTCGCGAATATACAAAGACTTAAAAACAACATAAAACGCCCAAGCCAAAACCAAAAATGGCAATTTCCACAAAGCAAATGTAGTAATATCAGACGGGGGTATTGTTGAAATATGTTCACCATAGCGTGAAACAAGGATATCATTAATCTCTTGAGGACTTGAACCATTATAGACAAGGCTATGGATCTGTTTACGTAGATTCTGTGCAGATGTTGCAGTTGAATCCATCAAGCTTTGATTTTGACACACTGGACATCTATAAATTTGTATCAAACTTGAATACTTCTGCTCATAATCAAGATTAAAGTCAGTGTAGGCATATGTGAGTGACACAAAAAGAACAAGAATATTTGGCATAATTTTCATACACTTAACCCTTCTTTTTCAGCGAATGAATCACCGGCAATAACTTACTTTGCCACACCTTTTTTGTCAGAGGAACTGTGATCTTATATCTTATAATACCATTCTTATCAACCACATATGTTTCCGGAATATCATAAACACCGATTCTTGTTGCCAAGTTTCCGGTTGGATCAAAAATAACATTGCTATATGGGTTACCCTCTATATCTAATACTTCTAAAGCACTAGCTCGATCATCTCTGTAGTTTAGACCAATTAGATTTACTTCTTTACTTTTTGCTAATTTCATTAGCTCATTTAACTCCTCTTTACAATCCCTACACCAGCTAGACCAAACATTTATAAGAGTTACCTGACCTGTTAAGTCATCATCAGATATAACTTTAGTCAAGCGACGCAACTCATATTTAGCAAACTTTGGAAACTTCTTATTTATCATTGCAGTTGAAACATAGTGAGAATCTTTGTAAAGGCTTGCTAATAATAAAACTGAGAATAATAGTGTTAATAAAGTAATTGCCGAATATGTTATATACTTCCTCATAGCTTATATCTCCTCTGCAATCTGGAACTTATTGCATGGAATAATAATGAGAACAAAACAGCTACTATAGATAAAACTGCACCCAGCCAAATGAAACCTACAAAAGGCTTATAGTAAAAGTGAGCAAACCAGTTACCCTGCTGATCCTTTGATTCAAGTGCTAAGTAAAAATCACTAAGTAAGCTGCTATCAATTGCTATTGTGTTCAAACTCGACTTACTTATATGAGTTTTTTTCATTTTTGGGTATAAATTTCTCATGTTAGATGATCTGTCTGAGATGGAAACATCTGCAGTCTGAACATCCACATCGCTCCCCTTTTTATAAGTTACTGAATTTAAGTGTAATTTAAAATCTCCAAAATATGAGTCTTTGTGAGGAGTTAAGACTAAATCACCGCCATATTCAAAATTTGTAACGACTAGCAAACCTAAAAAAATCAGGCCAACCCCAGCATGGCCTATTAGCATAAACCAGTTTAAATTCTCACCAAAACAAACTTTTCCATTCTGAAATTTAGTGTTGCTTATAACAGATAGGAGTAACGAGGCAAAAAAAAGTAATAATAAGTAAAACTCAAAAGCAAACTTTAAATCAAAAAACCATCCAAAGTGGAAGAAACAAGATAGGAAAATACAGGTTATAAGAGCAAAAGTTATCAACACATGTTTGTTACAAGCTTTATTAGATTTAAAAGTTAGATGTGGCGCCACTAACATTAATGTTAACATTAACATAGCAAAAGGAAATAAAGTTTTATTGAAGTAAGTAGCTCCAACAGTTATCCTATTTTTGAAACAAATTTCTATTACTAGAGGGTACACTGTTCCTAGAAGTATGGTAAAAACTATAACCATGAAAACAACTGTACCTAAGACCATAAAAGATTCTCTAGAAAATATTTTCAAAGTGGGAATTGACCCTAACGTATTGTATCTCCACATAAATAGCTGCGATGAAAGCATTAGATTTACAAAGAAAATAGCCAGTAGATATATTGCACTTACGTTATCAAGACTAAAAGAGTGAATAGAGAGCAAAACTCCTGACCTAACAAAAAAAACATTTAAAAGACAAAATAAAAAACTAGTTATACTCAAAAAGGCCACTACAGGCTTAAATGAAGATGTTCTTGTGGCATAAATCAAAGCGTGAATTAGTGCAGTAGCAACTATCCAAGGCAGCATGGTAGAACTTTCAATAGGATCCCAAAACCAAATCCCCCCCCAACCGACACTTCTGTATGCCCACCAACATCCTAAAAGCAATCCTAAACTAAGAAAAGTCCAACTCAAGTAAAGGTTTTTCTTAAGCCAGTATAACCAAGCAATATCCATTTTCTTCATTATTAAAGTAGATAAAGAAAAAGCATATGGAATGGCAAGCCCCATTAAACCCAAGTAAATAAAAAGGGGATGAATAACCATGCTAAAGTCAAGCAGCGATGAATTTAAGCCTCTCCCATCTAGCGGGAAATTTGGAAGTGATCTTTCGAATGGATTTATACAAAAAACAAGTAAAGCGAGAAAAGTAAAATTAATTATAGCAAGTACTGAGCACATATAAGATTTAAGTTCAATAGGAAGGTCATTTCTACTTGAATATACACCTATTTTCCAACAGGCCAATATGAATGTCATGACTAAGAGTGAACCTTCAGCACCACCCCAAAGAGCACAAAACTTGTAGAAAATAGGTAAAGACTCGTTGCTATTTGCTGCTATGTAGATTACCGAGAAATTATCTGATAAAAAACCGATAACTAAAGCGCTTAGTGCAAGTAGCAAACAAGAAAACATACATTTTGCTAAAAAACCAGCAAAATCATAATAATTTGAAGATTTAGTTGCTCCAGCGGCAACAGCGAAAGTAGACTCGGAGCATCCTAAAATAAAACTGAAGATTAAAGCGAAGTGACCAAGCTCTATTATCACAGAATAGAATCCTTACTCCTGATGTTATCATCAACCATTGAGATATCATCGAAGATAATTTTTTTTGCTAGAAATGTTTTATCACTCTCCAGTTTACCCAAAAGTATTATGCTTTTACCCTCGCGAAAAAAATCTGGAATTGTCCCACCATACGCTATATTCAATCTTCCCTTAGAATCTGAAACTGAGAAATGTGCATTTAGGTTTTGCAAATCAAAGCGTAATGATCCTCTATCTACAATAGCTCTAAGAAGAACTTCAGCTCCTGTAGGGGCTGGGGATGATGTAAGCTCTAAGGGACTGTAGTAGTGCTTAATATTATTTTCAATATAAACCTTAATGAACAAAAAACAGAGGCTACTCAAAAGCAAGAATATCGCAGCAATATTTACGAAATTTTTGTTCGACTTATCCATACGTACCTCAGCTAATCAGTTAAAATATAATACTAAATCTATTATAAAATAACCAAATAATCAAAGAAAAATTATTTATAATTCTTTTTTTTAGTGTGTAGAAAGCAGAAAGTGATAACATAATCAGGTCAATTTATCGTATTTTCTAATAACACATAAATTTCACATATGTCAGAGGTATTGCGATTGCTGATTGCCTTAATGGTTATTTTAGAATAACATCAAGCATAAATTTGTGGAATTTACTATGAAATTAAAAAGAAATCTATCAGAAATTGGGTTACTATCAACAGCAATATGCAGTATGATTGGATCTGGATGGCTGTTTGGCGCACTGATTGCTGCAAAATATGCAGGCCCCTACTCGATCTACAGTTGGATATTAGGTGGCATAATGGTCGGCATTATTGCTTTAACATTCGCAGAACTCTCTTCTATGCTGCCTGTAGCTGGAGGAGTTGTGAGATATATACACTTCTCACACGGAACTTTGTCAAGCTTTTGTATAAGTTGGCTAACCTGGCTTTCATGTGTTTGCGTCGCACCTACTGAAGTTAGTGCAGCCATTCACTATATTGCCAACTTTTTCCCAGAATTAATGGTAAAAATAAATTCTAATTACATTCCTAGTAAATTGGGAATTTTTGTTTCTATCATATTGCTAATTTTTATTACAATTCTCAATGTGCTAGCAACCAAATCACTAAGTAAAATCATGTCAAATATAGGCTCCTGGAAAATTATGGTCCCTATCTTAACAGCACTAACCCTAATTTTAACAAAGTTTGACACTTCAAATATCATTACTGATACACATATGATACATAACCATACTCATGGTATATTTTCAGCCACCTCTGGCATTGTAATTTTTTCATTACTCGGCTTTGTTGAGTCTTTAGCTCTAGCAGGCGAAACTAGAAATCCACAAAAAGCAATACCAATAACAATCTTAGTATCTGTAGTACTTACTATATTTGTTTATATCATACTCCAGGTTTCATTTTTAGGAGCTTTAAACAAAGAAATGTTTCATGAAGGTTGGCAAAATATATCTTTTGCTGGAGATTTTGGGCCCTTTGCAGGAATTGCAACTAGTCTTGGTCTCGGTTTACTTGCCAACTTGATCCTGGTAGATGCAGTTATATCTCCATTGGGAACTGGATTTGCATATGTTGCAACTACTGCACGAATAAACTACGCCATGAGCATGAATAAATACCTACCACAAAATATGCTAAAACTTAATGAAAATGGTATTCCAGTAAACGCAATAATAGCAAATTTTGTCGTTGGTTTATTGTTAATGCTGCCCTTTCCAGTTTGGGAGGACTTAGTAAAGTTTCAAACAGCTGCCATTATACTAGCCTATGCCACAGGGCCAATTTCATTACTTGCTTTGAGAAAGCAAATACCAGATCAAGATAGGCCTTTCCTCTTACCATTTCACAAAAGCATAAGTTTACTCGCATTTTTTCTTATAAATACAATACTTTTGTGGACTGGATGGCAAAGCATATGGCGTTTAGTAGTTGCTCTTCTCATAGGTGTTACTTCACTATTGATATATAAAAAATACTGCAACAATAGTTTTTCTAAAAATCTTGATACACAAGCGGCAAGCTGGTTATTGTTATACATACTTGGTATTTGCGCTATAAGTTACTTAGGTAGCTTTGGGGGGATAGAATTTATACCTATAGGCTTAGATATGGCAGTAGTTGCTATGTTCAGTCTCTTAATACTAAAACTTGCAGTCAACGTAAGACTAGATAGCAAAGAATCAAAAAAACTTGTCAGTATTGAATAAGCCTTAAAATCAATCTATTTCAGGAACTTTGACACAGGCAAAGAGTAAAACAGCAAATGAAGTTACGCAAAATATTGGTACTGATATATTGTAGAAAGTCATATTATTTATGAAGCTTACAAAGAAACTTGAAAGCACGCCACAAATACTTGTGGAAAGTGAATTTAAAGCAACTTTATTTCCCATAGGGCTTTCACTTGAAATTATAGTGTAGCGATTGAGTGGGCCGAATGTCATTGATGCTCCGATGGCAAGCATTGTCATGGCACTAATAACATATGACGTCTGTAACTCAAAGCTAGCAGCAGCAAGAAAAAAAGAGCTTCCAATGAGTGCAATACACAAACCAATAATGACAATGTTTTTAACAGGAAAAAACTTGACAAAATAACGTGTTAACTGACCCCCTATAATAAAAGCTCCAAATATAGGAATTTGAATATAACCGTAATACAGCTCTCCTAAGCCTAGAGCTTCTATTATTATGAATGGACTTTCAACTATCCATATAAAGAAAGCAGAAGTCAAAAGACAATTAACGCCAACAAAAATCATGAAGTCTCGATTAGTTAACAACTCTAAATATGCCTTTAGTATCTGTAATAAATTAAAATCTGCGGTTGGATCTTTTGTATTAGGCATGACAATTAAGTGGGCAAAAAATCCAATAATACCAGCAATTGACAATAACCAAAAGATCATGTTCCAACTATAGTTCTTTACGATGTAGGCACCCAAAAGTGGGCCCAATGATGGCGCTAATATTGTTATAGTCATTAGCACAGACATAACCTGAACAGCAACTTTACCCGAAAAAACATGATGAATAGTGGATAAACCTGCAACCATAGTTGAACAAACTGAAGTTCCTTGAAAAAATCTCGCAATTAATATTATTTTATAATTATCAGTTAGAGCGATTATACTACTACTTGCAATAAAGATTAAAATACCAAAAAGAAAAACATTTTTTCTACCATAGTTATCTGCAATTGGCCCAAGAACTAACTGCAAAGAGGATGAGCCAAGAAACCAAATAGTAATAGTATATTGAGCCATATCATTAGTTAAATTTAACTCTTTTGCAATTGCAGGTAATGCTGGCAGATACATATCCATTGCTAAAAAAATTACGATAGAGAACATCGCCAAAAACACTGCATAAATCATATTTTTCATTATCACCACAGAAACTCTCCATTATCGCTGCAAAGATTATCATTTAACATCTAAACTGAGATAAAGTCTATAAGAAAAAAAATAATATAATAGTCTTTCTT
Organism: Pseudomonadota bacterium; assembly: GCA_036340215.1. Taxonomy (GTDB): domain Bacteria; phylum Pseudomonadota; class Gammaproteobacteria; order Comchoanobacterales; family Comchoanobacteraceae; genus JABJPE01. Next base: position 7,828 of record JAYYZF010000039.1, read on the forward strand.
ATTTAAGGTTTCCTTAAGAAATCACAGCTATACTTGCATGTCGTGAATTCAAGGTTATACATATGAAAAACAACAATAGTAGCACATCTCAAGATGATAGCACTTACCTTATCTCTCTAGATAATTGCTTAAGCGCTCAACACAATGATGTAGACAATCTGGATCCGGAATATTTAGACACTGGTGAAGAGACTGGAAAACTAGATGAAGAAATACAATATTTGTTACTAGATAATACTTATGACGCTGAAAACTGCCCTCTATCTGAAAGTGACATTACAATTTTATTAAAATTGTTAAAAACAAAGTCTGATCAATATAATCAGCAGCAAGACAAGAATACTAGCGTCCTTTACTCTGTTAGTAATTCTGACGTGGAGCAATTATTCCAAATAATAAACTTAAAACAAGAAATTATAAATAAAACCATAAACATGAATAAAAATCATAGATTTTTGATACCATATTGTCTTGATAATAACTTTCATTGGAATCTACTAGATATTGATATTACAACCGACGTAAAGACTGAAAATACGAAAGTGATATGTCAAATGTGGGATACAGATGGCAAGGCTAAGCCTTTAGAGATATCTTTATTTAAGAAACTGACTAATTTATTTGGGGAAATAGAAAGTTTACCAAACGTAGAATGCACAAATTTAAAAGATTCATATGCATACCTTCCTGATTTACAGTACAATAATAATTGTGGAATTGTCATAGCACTGTTTGCACACTATTTTTTGTATGAATATAGTAATTGGGAAGATATAGATAATTTAATCAGTGGCTCAACAACGTCTGATTTAAATTTATCAGAAACAGAGTTTTCAAATCCAAAATTCACTCTTAGACAAAAAGTAAATAAATTAATTAAAGAAAATTGCAACCAAGAAGACAAAACAAATTATTGCAACTTAGAAAGAGCAAATATAAATAATGTCACGATTACAGACTTTGAATTTAATACAACTAAACCTGCTCACATTAAAATAAAAGAAAAATTACAATCAATTAGTTTCGAAAACATACTGAGCCTGTATAACAGTACTAGTAACAATGTAGATATGGATGCCATAAGAGAGTTAGCAACAAGTATAAAATACACTAAAGATAATATTGACTTTATTTTCAAAGATTCACTACACGAAGAATTAAATCCTATAGCTGTAAATGCTATAAACAAAGTATTTACTGAGAGAAATAGTGCCATAGATTCTATTAACTCCACTAGTAATAATCTTCCAGGAATAATTGATACTAGAAACAATATACAAAATATTGGTATGCAAGAAAGCTTTGAGAATGATAATCAACAAAATATAAGCAATATAAGCCCACGTAAGTCAAAGCAAGCAAAAAATAACTTGTACTCAACAGAATCTGGCCCCTCCTTCAATTTAACAACTATGAAAAACGAGCTAGCTGGAGTTATAGACAATAGTGGCACAATCCTAAATTACGAGTTTACGGAAAAGCAAAGTGATAATATTCACAAAGTACTGAGAGAAATGTTAAGTAAAAAGTTTCTCTATAATCACCAAGCTGATGCAGTCATCCTTGCAATTGCTGCAAACTTTAATAAAACAGGATTTTTACTTGCAGATGCACCGGGAATTGGTAAGACTAGAACTATTATAGCTCTATCATACCTATACAAAGTTCTCGAAGAAAAAAACACAGATAGTTTAGCTATAATTTGTGTGCAAAATCAGGCTCAAAAAGAGTTTTTTCAGAGAGAGATAAAAGTACTCTCAGAATCATTAAACAAAGACTCAATATCTGATCTGAAAGTCCTTACAAAGTCAGAAATTAGTAAAGATGAAAATAGTGATGACCTAAGCAAATGTCTAATTTTAACGATCGATGAAGTACATAATTTTTACACCCAACAAGATATAATCAATAGTTTAAATGAAAAAAAAGATACTAGTTTAAAAAAACTTATGGGCAAAATTAACAGAGAAAATACCGGTTTAGTTCTAGCTTCAGCAACGCCAACACATAACCTTGAAGAAACAAAGTTAATTTTACGGTTAATATTTCCATATAATAAACCAGCAAAAGTTGAGCAGATATTAAGTGCAAAAGATGATTCGACACTTAGTAAAAACATTTCATACTTACTACCGCCCTTACTTTCAGAATATGGAGTTATTGTAACGAGGATGCTAAGAGATAACGCTTATATTTCAGAAGGGTTTGGGTATAACCAACAAAAAAAATATTTACTTGAACAAATATTAACAGACGAAATTAAAGACAAATTAGAGGAATATAACAAAATTATAAGTGAAATAAATAATATCAGATCCCAACTACATACACATAATAAACCGCTAATCTTTAACCTTGTATTCTTTTCCCTAGTTAATCGTTTGCAAGATGATATTTTAATAAGGTATAAAATTGCAGAAACCAGGAAAGCAAGAGAAGTAAATAAAGAGTATAGATGTATTATATGCATTAATGAGTACAATGATCGTGCAGTAATAACATCGTTAAAGAAATCATTAGGAAAAAACAACCTAAGTAATATTAATTTAGGTAATCTAGAGAAATATTACAATGACTTTCAGTTAATCACAAAAAAGTCATTTGATAGTGGCCAGAATGACGTTACATTTAATCCAGCTACTATAGACGCTAAAATGGGGATTGTTGTCTTAACAAGGAAAGAACTGACAGGAACAAATAAAAACACCCTGCTTACTAATAATAACCCTGTTTTTAGAAACGCTAATTTTCATCTTGAATTATGTCATATAGGTCATGCAAGAAGTGAAGTAGAGCTTGATCAAGCTAGTGGACGTTTAACCAGGGCTAGTAATGCAGATGATGTAGAGTATGGAAAACACTACTCGGTGTCTCAAATAAATTTTGCAAGATTTTCTAGCAGAAATCACGATGACCAAAGATTACACCTGCAATCATTCAAAAATTTCACAACTAATCAGGGAAAATTACAAAAAATTTTAGAATATGCATCAAATCAGCAACAAAAAATATCTGAAATATTTGGGAAGAATGTAAGTAAAGATAGATTATTACTGGAAACAATGTTTTTGCAAACTGAGCATGTCAAAAAGTTTGACTTGTTTTTAACTAGTCTTGAGAGACAAATTCAAATCTATGAAGATAATATCTTAAAACAAGAAAGAGACTTAATTTATGATGATGATGGGATTGTTTTTATAACTAAAAACAATGATGACTCAGATAATAAGAGCACCAACATAATATGTGATATACAAGCAAGTAATAATTTTCTATTTATATTTAACATGATGTTTGAATCTCAGCCTAACTATATCAGTGATAATAACAAGAATACCTTCGTGTGTTGGAATATTCGGAAAACAAGATTTGACAAAATAAGTTCTCTTCTAAATCCAGAAATTTTACACATAATTGCTCATAAGTTTAACCAAAACTCTGCTTTATCAGTAATGGATTTATTACAAAAGGAATCAACAAGTGGTATAAATGACCATAGTTTGGATACTACGCGAGGCATAACTTCTAATAGAGGCAATACTACGTTTAATAGTATAAATAATAGACATCAAAACCAGCCTGCACATAAAAGAAAATTTATTCAAAGTAACTCTGAAAAACAATACATTCCTCCGCGCAGCATGAATAAAAGAACAAAAGATGAGTCTGAAGCTAGAATCAGACATCAAGAAAATATAAGTAGAAATTCAAGCATAAATTATGAAGACTATGATCACTTTAGTACATGCAGAGAGTATGATGCTTTAATGACAGAATACTTAAATTCAAACCATAATTTTGAAAATTGTCTTGGAAATTTTTTAGTTAGTTCAGGCTACGAAAAATTAGGAAAAATAAATGGAATTACCCATGGAGGTCTTAATATATACCATTATTTTGTGAAGAATAATAATGAATTTGGTACACTAAAGTACTTAAAACAAGCCGAAGAATATAGAAAAGCTACACAAGAAACAGAATATAATTGGCTGGGAATATTAACATCAATGAATGATGGCCATGCTTCACCTTACAGAGGCTGGAGCCTTTTACATTTTGCAGTTTATGAAAGTGATCTCGAATCTGTAACTTATATATGTCAGGAAGCACAACAGATAATCAATCTAAAAACAAAAGACAACTTTCAAGACAATTCAACCGCTTTACATATTGCCTTTTCAACCTTAAACGAAGAACATAACAAAAACAAAAAAAATAAAGATTCGAATAAGATTAATGTTACTGTAAATATTATAAAAACTTTACTAAAAAATGGAGCAGATCCTCAGATACTCGAAAAAACATACCGCGGACAAAACAAGCACATCACTGATCTTTGCTCTACTGATATAATTCAGAAATATTTTAGTACAGAAAAAGAACTTGTGGAAAAACTTCTTACAAGAAACAGAGATAGACAAGCACACACTGCGAGAGATCATGGTGAGCATAGCAATTCAGACGTATCAAGTGACTCTGAATCATTTCATAATCTCTATATATTACAACAAGCCGCAGCTAATATCTTGCAACAAGGTAATAGCTTAAATCACTTAACTAAAGAACTTGGAAAAGCTAATGCTAAAGAAGATGTCCTAAAAGAAAACAGTAGTACGAGAAAACAAGAAGCTAACATAGGCAATGATTATTTTCTTCATAATTTCAGAAAGTCTATTGAAAATGAGTTAGAAAAACAAAAAGCAGAGCAAGAAGCTAGGAAAATTAGAATAGATGATTTATTACGAAGAGATATCAATACAACAGATACAAACACATATGAGATTCTCACAGAACTTATTGATATTTTTATCAGTTTAACTCCACATGAAAAAGATTTAAAAAGCGCTGTGTTGGAGAAAATATACTCGATTTGCATTGAAAAAAAACCAGTTTTATTCAACCCCTACAATCAAAAACTAGTAGATTTTCTGAGATCTCTCTGCAATGAAGACAAAAAAAGATTCATAGATA
>JAYYZF010000040.1:0-29805 GCA_036340215.1 Pseudomonadota bacterium
CTAGTAATAACGAAAACGTAATAACCTTTATCAACCATGCAACTTTTTTAGCAGAAGTTGGTAACAAAAGACTGCTTTTTGATCCAATATTTTCAAAAACAGCAGGTCCTACAAGTTGGTTGGGTGTTAAAAGACATCGTAACCCTGCTTTACCAATAGAAGATTTGCCTCATATAGATTATGTTTTTATAAGCCATAATCACTATGATCACCTAGATTTACCAACCCTAACATTTTTATCTAAAAGGGATAACCCCCTAATTTTTGTTCCGCTTGGGGATAAATATTGGCTTGATGATAATGGTATTAAGAACGTTATAGAGCTGGATTGGTGGCAAAAATATAAAATTAACAAGTGCTTTAATGTGAATTTTGTTCCAGCTCAACATTCATCGGCGCGGACCCCATTTGATAGAGATAAAAGCTTGTGGGGAGGGTATGTTATTGAGTATCCCAACTTAAATCTATTTCATGCTGGAGATACTGGTTATTCCCCACATTTCAAAGAAATTGGAGCTAAGTTTAAGATAGATTTAGCTATGCTTCCAATCGGAGACTATGAGCCAAGTTGGTTTCTAGAGTATGTGCACATGAATCCAAAGCAGGCTTTATCTGCGCATATTGATTTAAAAAGTAGGCAATCATTAGCTATGCATTCAGAGACATTTCCTTTAAGCACTCTCGGTTTTAAAGAGGCTGAACAGGAGTTTGAAGCTGCTTTAGCAGGTCTAAACCTCAATAAGCCTTTTAATGTTTTAGATGTTGGCCAGAGCCTAAAGTTAGTGGCAAGTTCTCAGTGTAGTTAAACGACTGATTATAGCCAATCGGTGAGTTTTAATTACTATTTCTTAGTAGAGATATTTTATTTGAAATCTTGAGTTGAGTATTTTTCCCTAGGCAATTTTTCAACTGTTCCTACTTGTCTTACGTAATTCACGAGAATTTGTGCGTAGTCTATATAGGTATTTGTCACTCGACCTTCTTTTGCTATCACTCCAAATGTGAAGTAACCATCCTTGCCAGAAGCTATATAGTCGTTAGTTACTACATTATATTCCTTGTTTAAATCAAGCTCTTGCCATGAGTCGTCTTTAGGTCCTTTGAATTCTATATCACTGAATCTAGATCCTTTTGGCTTTGAAGTATCAACTTTCCATCTTAATCCTGCTGCATAAGGGTAGGCTCCGGGTGATCCTCCAGGGCTAAGCGCATAGTCAAGAGCATCTTCAAGAACATTTTTTATCTCAAAGCCTGATGCTTTAAGTTCTACTATTGTATTTGAAAATGGTAGTATTCTATAAGCATCACCTATAGTGAAGTCTCCTGCTTTCACATCTTCCCTGACTCCGCCAGTATTTTGAATTGCTATATCAGCATTTTTGAATGCAAACAAATACGTATAGGCAACTAGATTAGATATGTCAGAGCCATATACAGCGGTTTCTTCTACACTACAAAGTTTAGATTGACCTTGTCCAGGGATTTTTACAAAGCATAAGTCTGAGGATACATATCCAATTTTAGAGTTTTTTAACTCATTTATTTTGCTGGAAAAGTTAGCCAATATTTTTTCTGATTTATCGTCATTTTTGACAATATCTAGTTTTGGATCTGCAGCCACAGCAGCAAGAACTTGTTCGCGCTCTTTACCTTGTAACTCAACTAGATTGCCCTCATTATCTTTTCTTTTGAAGCTATTTCCAAGCATCATGTGTGGTATTCCATAGCAGTTTTCTACAAATCCATTCTTATCAAACTCAACCTCTAATTCTCCCACAATTTGACTGTATTGCCAGGCTTGGGCGACACAAACATTTTCTCCACTAGCATCTTTTACAATTGTTGGATATGGTCCTTCACTGTTTAGACCTAGGTCAGAAAAATCACCAAGCAATGTGTGTGAATCTCCCCCAATAATAACATCAACCCCAGCTATTTTCTTTGCCATTTCTAAATCGCTTTGATACTGATGATGAGTAAGTAAAATTATATGTTTTATTCCGAGTGCATGAAGCTCATCTACGTATTTTTGCGCTGTTTCTGTTTCATCTAAAAAAATGGTTGATTCATCAGGGTTAGATGATTTTTTAGTTTTAGTTGTAATATCAATGCCAACAATACCAATATCAATGTTTCCTTTTTTAATAATTTTGTACGGCTGAATATATTCCGTGCTTGAATTTTTTGCCAATGGTGAGAAGCCTAATTTAGGTATTACATTCGCTGCAAGTACAGTTGTTTTGCACTTGCCGTGCTTTAAGTAATCTAAAAATTTTGCCAATACTGCTTCACCGCCGTCAAACTCATGGTTTCCTAAAGCAAAGGCATCAAAGCAAATTTCATTCATCAATGCAGCATCTGCCTCTCCCTTGAATAACGTGTAGTATAGATCCCCTGTAATTGCATCACCTGCATGAAGCTTTAGTATATTTTGTTTCCCACTAGATAATTTTTTAAAAGTACTGACCACAGCAGGAAATCCTCCTGATTGAACAATAGTATCTTCTCCAGCTAGGTTCAAGGTCATCGTGTAATCTGGTAATAGATGTGAATGGTGATCATTTATATGTAAGATCGTTAGGCTTTCAGCTCTTACTGAAATAGATAATGTTACAAGCACAAAGATTCTGAGAATTGTATAACGAAGTCGCATCTATAAATTCCTTGCTTGTTTTTACTCAAGCTAATTACGTTGTACATATATTCCACTAAATTTATCTCTTTGTGAAGTCATAATAACTATATTTTTCGATTAAAATATTTTTATCTTATTTTCATAAAGTTTAAATGTCTTCAATCAGTCGTGAAAAGAAAATCTTCTAACTTCCTAGTTGAAATGATTTTGTTAAATATTATTCTTATGTTAAATTTAAATTATGCATACGGTCTTGTACCAAATTATATTCTTAATAAACTGAGGTGAAAATGAGTAACACAAGAACTGAAACTGATAGTATAGGTCAGATTGAAGTAGATAGTTCAAAATATTGGGGGGCACAGACTCAACGTTCTTTAAAATATTTTTCAATAGGTGATGATATTATGCCGGTAGATGTTATTAGATCTATGGCTATTGTCAAAAAAGCAGCTGCATGTGCTAATTTCGAGTTGGGAGTTTTGGCTGAGGAGAAAAAAAACCTTATTGTAACAGTTGCAGATGAAATAATATCTGGGAAGCTAGATTCTCATTTCCCACTTCATGTCTGGATGACTGGTAGTGGTACACAAACTAATATGAATGTAAATGAGGTTATTGCAAACAGAGCAATTGAAATTCATGGTGGGAAGTTAGGCTCAAAATCTCCAATTCACCCTAATGATCACGTGAATATGTCACAATCATCGAACGATTCTTTTCCAACGGCTATGTACATAGCTAGTGCATCTGTTGTTGTAAAAAAGCTAATTCCTGCAATTAATTTTATGAGAGAAGATTTGGCCTCTAAAGCAAAAAATTGGTCAAATATTGCAAAAATTGGAAGAACTCATATGCAAGATGCAGTTCCTCTAACTTTAGGGCAGGAGTTTTCTGGTTATATGGCTATGCTAGAAAAAAATAAGCTTAGATTAGATTCTGTATTAGCTGATGTCTATGAGTTGGCCCTTGGAGGCACTGCACTTGGTACTGGCTTAAATGCTCCTGATGGCTTTGCAGAGCTTGCTGCGCAACATATCGCAAAAATAACCGGATTACCCTTTAAAACTGCAGTAAATAAATTTGAAGTGCAAGGTTCTCATGATGCTCTTGTAGCGCTGATGGGGCAACTGAAAACTTTAGCAGTTTCTCTTTTTAAAATAGCTAATGATATAAGATTGTTAAGTTGTGGGCCGAGGGCGGGCTTTGCTGAATTAATTTTGCCTGAAAATGAGCCTGGTTCCTCTATTATGCCAGGAAAAGTTAATCCAACACAATGTGAGGCACTGGCTATGGTTGCTGCTCAGGTTATGGGTAATGATGCGGCAGTAGCGATTTCTGGAAGTGCTGGTTATCTTGAGATGAATGTTTATAAACCTATTATTATTTTCAACATACTAAAATCTGCTCATGCCATGGCAGATAGTTGTAATAATTTTACCTCTTATTTACTTAAGGACCTGGCTCCTAACAATGCTATTATTGACAGATACTTAAATGAATCTCTTATGCTAGTAACTGCTCTAACACCTAAAATAGGTTATGATAAAGCTTGCGAAATGGCGCATTATGCTCATGAACATAACATTACTCTCAGTGCGGCCAATGAACATTTTGGCTACTTATCGAAGGAAGAGTTTGAAGTTACAGTTGACCCATATGCAATGACAAAGGGTGGTATTTTAGGTAAGTAAATAATGTTCCCAAAAAAACCACAGGCATAATTGCCTAAAAGCTAAATTTTTACCTGTTTTTTAAGTTTAGCTTGGTTTGTAGTATTTCCCGTTATAGCTTTCATGCTTTAGCCCCTCCCTTGTATGCTATTGACTTATATATGATTTTTTGATATGCTCTTGCTAATTGATAAAAAAGTGAGAAAATATGAAAAATTTAGATTATTTCTTTGATGATTTGCCAGATTTGATGCCGGAAATTTCTGATTATTTAGATAACTACAATCTCTGCGATGCAGTTGTCATGTCTGATGAGTTGAGAGTAAGGGCCTTGTTAGATAGAGGCGAGTCTCCAAATCAAACTAATTCTCATGGTACAACAGCTCTTGAGTTAGCTGTGGAAAATTGGGATCCTGAGATAATAACTCTATTAATAAAAGCGGGTGTAAATTTGGATGCAAAATTTAGATCTGGTGCAACGTTACTCCATATGGCGGCTAGTGAGTCTTGTACAGATATTTGTAAATTACTTTTGTCAAAAGGTATGGATATTAATGCGCAAACTTGCCATGGGCATACTCCTTTGAGGTTTGCTATTTCATCTCCTGAGACTTTAAAATTCCTATTACAAAAAGGAGCTAACCCCAATATCCGCGATAAAAGATTTAAAAAACTTGGATATCACCTTGTTTCAATTCCTTCTAAGAGAAATATTAAAGCGCTCTGTTACATGGCCATGAAAGGATGTGATTTAGATTTCTTTAGCTCTTTTTCTAGATTGAGAGCCAAGAATATAAAAAGTTTCCTACTCCACAATTTTCCTGGTTGGACACCTTTGCATAATAAGATACTTTTTCATGAGGATATTTCATTTACAGAAAAAGAAATCAAACATATTTATAAATATAGGGGGCAAAACTTATTATCAATGCTACCAGTGTTAGCCCTAGCAAGTAATAATAATTGGGCGCTAAAAAAGATGGTAGATGATGGTCTAAAAATTAAAAAATTAAATTATGACTTAGCTGAAGCAGCAAGATATATCAAAAAGCCACATATGATAAATTTTATTAAAGATATTTCCTCAAATAATGGCTCTAAAAGAAAGAGAGATCAGGCTGATAAGGAAAATAAAGAAGATGAGAGTAAGATCAATCTCTCGATTAAGCAAAGCCAATAAAACCACAAAAAAAAGATATAGATATTCACTATAACTTTTATCGATTGTCTTTTGCTTTGCTCGTTTAATTATTTTTACTCTTATCTCATCGATATTACTAGTATCTTTATATTCTATGCTTCTTGAAATAAATGCCTTATAGTGCAAAGTTATTTTTACTATTTGAAAAATTTTATTAGTAAATCCTGTTATGGCCTGATTTTAGCTAAATTACATATGTTTAGAGCATTGTCTTATATAACTATTTGCGTTATATTAGAAGTAATTTTCAAGTATGTGATAGTTATTTTGGCAGAAAATAAAACTTTAAAAAACTTTTTGGCATATGCTGGATTTATACCTTTTTTATATTGTTGTTATCTTATTTTAATAAATGAACACAGTACTTTTTTTAATCTAAAAACCTTACATATATTCAAAGCATATTCTTTTGCCATTGTAGTTTTTTTAGCTGGTTCGCATTGGGGCTTACATTTATCTATAAGTAATTCATTACGCGGTCTCTTAGCAGTTTCTTCAAATTTTATAGTAATTCTTGTTTGGTTAAGTTTTTTAATTGCTGTTGATAAGATATTTTTGCTGCTAGTTTTTGTACTTTTTTTTATGTTATTACTAATAGACTTTTATCTCTATCGCCTTCGTTTTATTGATGTCGATTATTTTCGTACTAGGTGTTTTGTTACGGCTTTAGTAAATTTAACAGTTATTTTAATATTGGTGAAGATATGGTGAAAATTGCAATCATTGGTGCTGGTTTATCAGGCCTAACTCTTGCATCATTTCTTTCAAACCATGCTTCTGTGACTATTTTTGAAAAATCACGCGGTTATGGGGGCAGGATTGCAACTCGTTATTCTGGTGATTATTTTTTTGATCATGGTGCTCAATTTTTCACAGCACATTCTGATTCATTTAAGAACTTTGTAAAGCCAATGATTGTAGAGAATATAATTTCAAACTGGAATGCTAGATTTGCTGAAATGGATGGTGGCTCATTACTTAGAAGTTCGACTTGGGATCACGACTATCCGCATTACGTAGGTGTGCCAGGTATGAATGCTATTGGCAAGTATTTAGCAGAAAGCCTTAATGTTAAGTTAAATACAAAAGTAACAAAGCTTAGTAATAAAAAATATTGGGAGTTAGAAGACCAGAATGGCAATTTTCTTGGTGAGTTTGATTGGGTAATTTCAAGCGCCCCAGCTCTACAAACTAGAGAAATTTTTCCATCTACTTACCAAAATTGGTCTGAATTAGAAAAAGTTGCTATGGAGTCCTGTTTTTCTTTGATGTTAGGGTTTAAGCATGACCTGAACTTAGGTTTTGATGCCGCTTTAGTTAAGAATGCTGATATTAGTTGGATTTCGGTGAATAGTTCTAAGCCAGGAAGAAAGGGCGGCTATAGCCTTTTAATTCACTCCACAAATAAGTGGGCTACAACACATATTGATGATGATAGAGATAATGTTATTTCCCATCTTTTATCAAGCTTAAGTATGGTTCTCAACAGAGATTTAAGTAATGCAGATCACGTAGATTTACAGGCTTGGCGCTATGCTAATATGAAGAAGCATAAGTTACAGTTTGAAATTGATCCTAACAATAAATTAGCAGTTTGTGGAGATTGGTTAATCAAAGGAAGAATTGAGTGTGCGTTTTTGAGTGCAAAAAATGTTTATAATCAGTTCTTAAAGTATTTATAATATAGATGTTGTATTAATATTTTGGAGAAACGCAATAAAGCTTCAAGTAGTTTGGTTTAAAAGGGATTTAAGAGTCGAGGATAATGAGGTCCTAAGTAAAGCAGCTTCTGTGGGGCCAGTATTGCCTCTTTATATCCTTGAGCCAAATTTATGGCAGCAACCTGATATGAGCCACCGTCATTACATGTTCTTATCTGAATGTATCAGCTCCTTAAATAGTTCTCTAACTGCTCTTGGTCAGCCTCTCTATATTCAAGTTGGAGAGGCTGTAAGCGTTCTAAATGAAATTGATAAAAACTTTGGTATTGACTCTCTCTGGTCTCATCAAGAAACTTGGAATGACTGGACTTATAAGAGAGATAAAAAAGTAATATTATGGGCAAAATCAAAAAACATTAGTTGGCATCAACCTCGTCAGCTTGGGGTTATTAGAGGATTAAAAAATAGAGATGGTTGGGCAGGCAAATGGGGTTTTGATATGAAGAAGACCCTTATCGTTACTCCACAAAAGTTACCTTTTATAACCTCTATTGAAACAAAGTTGCCAAATCCTGAGGATATTGGATTAAAAGATGACTCATGTACTATGCGTCAAGTTGGAGGTCGTTCTCGTGGTCTAGCTGAGCTTAATTCTTTTTTATACGAAAGAGGTGAGCATTATACAAAGGAAATGTCATCCCCTGTTACTGCTTTTTCCAGTTGTTCAAGAATATCTCCCTATTTAGCTTTTGGTGTTATTTCAATGCGTGAAGTTTTTCAAATAGCAGAAAAAAGAGTGGCTGAGATTAAGCTATTACCAAGAGGAACTAAGGGTAAATGGCCTAATGCACTTAGATCTTTCACTGGAAGGTTGAGATGGCATTGTCATTTTATACAAAAGCTTGAGGATGAGCCAAGAATGGAATTTTCTAATCTTCACTCAGCTTATAATGGGCTTCGAGAATCTAGCTTCAATGAGGATTACTTCAAAGCATGGCAGGATGGTATGACAGGGTATCCTATGGTTGATGCTTCTATGAGGGCGCTAAATGCAACTGGTTGGATTAATTTTAGAATGAGAGCCATGCTAGTGAGCTTTGCAAGTTATCACTTATGGCTGCATTGGACTCGTACGGCACATTTCCTAGCCACTAAGTTCACTGATTATGAGCCTGGTATTCATTATTCTCAATTCCAAATGCAATCTGGTACTACTGGTATTAATAGCATTAGAATATATAATCCCATAAAACAGGGTGTTGATAATGATCCAAACGGTGTTTTTATCAGAGAGTGGATTCCTGAGCTTAGGGACGTGCCAGATGAATTTATTCATACTCCATGGCTTTATACAGCTAGTCCACTCAATTATCCAGCTCCTATTGTAGATGAAAAGCTTGCACGTCAGGAAGCAGCAGCTAAAATATACAGTGTCAGAAAGAAAATATCTCATAAAGTAGAGGCAGGTAAAATTGCCAAGAAACATGGTAGTAGAAAATCTGGTTTGAAAAATACGGTCGATAGGCCAGAGAAAAAAAAGAACTCACAGCAAGGAGAGTTACCATTATGAGTGAAAATATCGTTCTATACTGGATAAGGCAAGATTTAAGGCTATCTGATAATCCAGCTTTGACAGCTGCTGCAGAGCGTGGTACGGTACTACCGATATACATCTTAGATGATGTTAATTCAGGTGACTACCTGCTTGGTGCTGCTAGTAAATTTTGGCTACATCACTCCCTAGTTTCATTAAACATTTCTCTAAACAATAAATTAAGATCATTTCGAGGCGACCCCCTTGAAATAATTCAAGACTTGATTAAAGAGCATGATATAAAAGATGTTTTTTGGAATAGATGCTATGAGCCATGGCGAATTAAGAGGGACAAGCATATAAAAAATAATCTCACAAATTTAGGTGTAAATGTCCAGAGTTATAATTCATCTTTATTGTGGGAGCCATGGGATATTAAGAAAGATAATGGTGATCCTTACAAAGTTTTCACACCCTTTTACAGAAAGGGGTGTTTGACGGCTAAAGCCCCAAGAGAGCCTTTATCAGAACCAAAAAATTTAAATTTAGCTACATCTAAACTTGGAGATAATATCGATTCTCTAAAGTTAATACCTAATGAAGATTGGCCCCTAAAGTTAAAGAAGGTTTGGCATATTGGAGAGAGATATGCTCAAGAACAATGCCAAAATTTCCTTGATGAGGGCATGAGTAATTATAAGGAGGGCAGAAACCTACCAGCTAAGCCATTCGTATCGAGATTATCCCCTCATCTTCATCATGGGGAGATTTCACCAAACCAAATTTGGTACACAGTTTTAGATGGTAAGCAAGATAAAAATACTGATCATTTCTTGAGTGAACTTGGTTGGAGAGAATTTTCGTATAGTCAGTTATATTTCAATCCAGAGCTGCCAAAAGTAAATTTGCAGGCTAAATTCGATAATTTCCCATGGGATAACGATTTAGTTAAGTTAAAAGCGTGGCAAAAGGGTCTTACTGGCATTCCAATGGTTGATGCTGGCATGAGGGAGTTATGGCAAACTGGTTACATGCATAATAGAGTTAGAATGATTGTAGGCTCTTTCTTAGTAAAGAATCTTCTTTTGGATTGGCGTCATGGTGAACGTTGGTTCTGGGATTGTCTTGTTGATGCAGATCTTGCAAGTAACAGTGCAGGTTGGCAGTGGATAGCTGGATGTGGGGCAGACGCAGCACCATACTTTAGAATCTTCAATTGCGTTACTCAGGGGCAGAAGTTTGATCCTGATGGTGACTATGTTAGGCATTATATTCCCGAGCTGAAAAATTTACCAAATAAGTTTTTATTTAATCCTTGGGAGGCTCCACTACTTGTATTAAAGGAAGCTGGAGTTGAGCTAGGTGAGAATTATCCGGAGCCAATAGTAGACTTGAAAAAGTCACGTGAGTATGCTTTAGCTGCTTTTTCTAGCTTAAAGCAGGAGTAAGCATGTCTAATTTAGTTGTCATCTTACATGATCAAATATCAGAATCTATTTCGAGTTTAAAGGACTTTAATAAGGACTCTGATCTAGTTTTGCTCTATGAGTCTTATGCTTATGCTAATAGGACTAAGCATCATAAGAAAAAGTTAGTTTTACTACTTGCAGCAATGCGCCATTTTGCAGTGGAGTTAGAACAAGATGGTTACAAGATTAAGTATGTTAAGATGAATAGTAATGACGATAAAGGATCTTTGGAAGATACCATAAAGAGTCTGTCTTATGAATATACTAGAGTTGTGGTAACTGAGCCAAGTGAATATTTTCAGTTGCAGGAATTAAAAAAGTTAGAGATTTTTACTAGTCTTGATTTAAGGCCTGACGATAGATTTCTTGCTTCACATCAGGATTTTAAAGACTGGTCAAATGCAAGATCATCCTTGTTGATGGAATATTTTTACCGTGAGATGAGAGTAAAATACGATATTTTAATGACTGATGGTAAACCTGAGGGTGGTAAGTGGAATTACGATAGTGAAAATAGGAAAACTGCAAAGTCAAATTTAACTGTGCCTCCAACAAGTTTTATTGAACCTGACTCTATAACAAAAGATGTAATATCTTTAGTAGAAGAAAATTTCCCAGAGCACTTCGGTGACATCGAGCCATTTCACTTTGCAGTTACAAGAAAAGGTGCTTTAGATGTACTGCAAAACTTTTTAGACGAGCGTTTACCATTGTTTGGTGATTATCAAGATGCTATGGTTTCTGGTGAACCATGGATGTTTCACGCTCATATAAGTTTTTACTTGAATTGCGGCTTATTGTTACCACTAGAGTGTATCAAAGCTGCGGAGAGTTATTACCAGAAAGGGCTAGTCCCATTAAATGCCGCTGAAGGTTTTATCAGACAGATTTTGGGTTGGAGAGAATTTATCAGGGGTATTTATTGGTTGAAAATGCCAGAGTATAAAGATCTAAATTTCTTGGAGGCAAAAAATAAGCTACCTAATTTTTATTGGGATGCCAAAACTAAAATGAATTGCCTGAGTAATTGTGTTAAGGATACAAAGAAAAATGCTTATGCGCACCATATTCAAAGATTAATGGTTTTAGGCAATTTTGCTCTTATTGCTGGTCTTAGCCCACAAGAGGTTAATGAATGGTTTTTAATTGTTTACGCTGATGCTTATGAATGGGTAGAGTTGCCAAATGTCTCTGGAATGATTTTGTTTGCTGATGGTGGGTATTTAGCTAGTAAGCCTTATGCTGCCGGTGGCTCATACATCAACAAGATGTCTGATTATTGTAAAGGTTGTGATTATAGCGTGACACAAAAAAATGGTAGTAATGCTTGTCCCTTCAATTATTTATATTGGGACTTTCTTGTTAGGAATAGAGATAAATTAGCAAAAAATCCACGAATTGCTATGATGTATAGAACTTACGACAGGATGAGCGAGGATAAGAAGCTTGCTATAGAGTCAGATAGTAAAGATTTTTTAAGAAAAATATCCAGTGATAGTTATGTCTAGTAGTTTTAATACTTGTGTAATTGATGTTGGCTCTCCGAAGTTGGGAAATATCGGTTGGTGTTTGAAATACGCTGCTGATAGGGAAGAGCAGAGCGGAGATTGCTTAAACTCACTTGTTGACTTAATAGTAGATATTGCTGAGGATGGCCCAATAATTTTAGGTTTAGATGCGCCTCTTTCTGTGCCAATTAGAGATGAATTAATTTTGGCAACAAAAGGAAGAAGTGGGGAAGGGAGGAGGCCTTGGTCAGCAGGGGCTGGGGCTCAAGTTTTAGCGATGAACTTGCCAATAATGACCTATATTTTTAAGCGAATAAATTCACGGAATCCTACTATAAAGTACTTTTGGCATGAACAAGATTTTAGCCAAAGTCCGGGAAGTATTTTTCTTTTTGAGGCACTTATAAGTGGTAAAGACAAAGGGGATAGTCATATTGCTGATGCTAAAATTATGGCTGACTATTGCCATGAGTTTTCTAAAAGAGGTTGCTTCCCTAGTTCCATATTAGAAGCTGATCCTAAGACAGCTTATTATTTAAATTTAGTCGCGGCTAGTCTTTTATCATTGGGTATAATAGACGATGTTAATCTTATTCGCAGTTCTGTGCCTATATATAAACCAAGTTAAGTTATGAAAAAGGAAAATTTACCAACTAAAATATGTCCAGTATGTAAAAGAGAATTTACTTGGCGCAAAAAATGGGAGCGTGATTGGGATAATGTTGTATACTGTTCAAAAAAATGTAGTAATGCAAAGAAGACAAAAAAATAAGAGGTAGTATTATTTGCTAAAAGCTTTTTCAAATATGTGTTTTACTAGCTCCTAGATGATCTGGGAATGTTTTGGGTGAAAAATTATGAAAGTTTTAACTGATGCTACAAATATTTTAGGTGGCAAGCTGCAAGAGTGCTGCTGTCTAACAAACACTGGGATATTCAGAGATGGATTTTGTCATACGAATAAATATGATTATGGTATTCACTCAGTGTGTGCTAAGGTTACAGATGAGTTTTTATTATTTAGTAAAGCTCAAGGGAATGATTTAATTACACCTCAACCAGATTATAAATTTCCGGGGTTAAAGCCGGGTGATAAGTGGTGCTTGTGTGCATCTAGATGGTTAGAAGCACATCAATTTGAGAGAGCACCAAATATAATTGCAGCAGCAACTCATATTAAAACACTAGAAGTTATTGATCTAGAAATTTTAAAGCCATATTTTACCGATTAAATGACATTTTTTTATGGCTAGTCTGGTTTAAACTTCTATGATATATTGTTTATAATCTAATTGGAGTATGGAGTTAATGATGTCAGTTAATAAAAAAACCACAAGATGGATTCTTATTCTGTTAACTTTATTCTTAGTTGGGTGTGGTGTGTGGGGGCCAGTTGTGAGTAATGTTGAACAGCCAAAATATAAAGTTATAAAAGCCGATGGTGATATTGAGCTCCGCCAATATGAGCCAATGATCATCGCTACTGTAACTGTAAAAGGTGATAGAAAAGAGGCAATTAACGAGGGTTTTAGAGTTTTAGCTGACTACATATTTGGTAATAATACCACTGCCAGTAAACTCTCTATGACTGCACCTGTCTCTCAGTCTACCTCAAGTAAGATAGATATGACGGCGCCAGTTACACAAAAACAGTCTGAGAAAATACCTATGACTTCTCCTGTCACTCAAAAACAGTCTGAGAATATTGCTATGACTGCGCCTGTTGTACAAAAGTCAGCTAAGATAAAAATGACCGCTCCAGTTAGCCAAAAGATGTCAGGTAACACTTGGGATATTTCCTTTGTTATGCCATCTGAGTATACTTTGGAAACATTGCCAAAGCCTAATAATAGCATGGTTAAGATAAGTAAATTGCCCGCGTCTACTTTTGCTGTGATATCATTTTCAGGATTTAGCTCAGACACTAATATTTCTAACAATGAAAAAAAATTAATTATGTATCTTGAGCAAAATAAATTACAAGCTTTGTCTCAACCTGAATATGCATTCTATAATCCTCCTTGGACTTTACCATTCTTGCGTCGCAATGAGATTCTAATTCAGACTAAGAAATAAATTATCAGACTTGAAATATGATCTTATCTTATAATTCAAGTTGTTATTCGTATTTTATGCTATACTTTGATTATTATAATAAGAATAGGTGTTATTATGAGTAAGATAAAGCTCGATGGTGGTAGTTTCTATGTTTACGGTGAGTTGCCTAATATTGGTAACAAGGCACCCAATTTTTGCTTAACTAAGACCGACATGACTATTACTACTTTAGAGGATTACAAAGGCCAATCAGTTTTAATTAATGTTTATCCCAGTATCGATACACAGTTATGTTTTAGCTCTGTACAGAAGTTTGAGAAAGAGTGTAAAGACTCAGGTTTGAACATCTTATGTGTTTCAATGGATCTGCCATTTGCTTTGCGTAGGGTGCGTGAAGGAGAGAGATTAGACAAGGTTATATTGCTTTCTGACTTTAGAAACAGAGACTTTGGGGAATTGTATGGCTTAACAATTGCCGAAGGTCCATTTGCTGGCCTGTTAGCTAGAGCAGTAATATTGCTAGATAGAGAGCATAATGTCGTATATAAAGAGTTGGTTGCAGATATAGCAACTCCTCCAGATTATAATGAAATACTAAAGAAATTATAATAAATAGAAAATTAAATAATAATAAGAATTGGTGTAATAATGAAAGAAGTTTTCCGTATAGAGTATAATCTCGTACACAATTTAGAAAAGTCGTTAGCAGCTGCCTCATTTCGAAAAGGAATAAGTGCCTTCCGTTATGGTTTAGTAACCTCCGGGATATCAGATCATTTGCCAATATCTGCTAAAATTTTTTTAAATGATGAATCACTTAACATATTCAGCTGGAACTTGCTATCAGATGATCATACTTTTAACAGTTTTATGAACGTAACAGGTACCAAGCTACTCATAAATGATTTGCGCAAATCTCAACATAGTGAAGACATCGGTATAAGCTTATCTAAAATCAAGCAGAACTATTATCAAGGTCTCACAGACCCTATAGAGCTCAATTATTATGATGGTATGAATATAAAATTTTTTTTCTCAGAGTTAGCACAGTTTTTATATAAAAATAAAAAGACTACTACTGATGATAGCGATGGACAAACCTTGTATGAAATAGAACTTAATGATGATCTAATTAACAGCTTTCTCACCGAACAAGGGAGTGTGAAGTTAAAAAAGGGAGCAAGTAAAGAAGAGGTTAATTTATTAGTAGAAGAGCGTAAATATATTTTAGACGTGTTACTAGATAAAAATAATACAAACAATTTTGAATACGATTTGGCTATAAAGCATAGTCTTGAAATAATATTTCACTTGAAGGAAGGTAGTTTTGACTTTAGTAATAGGCTAATGAGAATGAAAGAACAGCCTGAATTAATATCAAGTCTACAGCATCAGGATATTATGTGTTTTCAGGAATGCACTAATCCAGAACTGTTATGTGCATTTCTCAACGAAAATATAAATAAAAATATTGCTTATGTTTCACATTCACTTAGAAGTGATAACCAAGATCATGTTGTCATAGCTTATGATTCAAGTAAATTCAATTTAGCTGATGTGGATATTATAAAGGCTGCTTTTGGAAATAGAAAACCATATATCATTGCAACATTACAACATATCAAGACCAAAGAAAATATTATTTGTGGTTCTATTCATCATCCAGGAGGTAAAGAAAATTTAGTGGCAGAGCTAGAGGAATGTGTTAGTAAAATACAAGATAAAATTGGTGATACTGCTTATTTCATTATGGGGGATTATAATCATACAAAAGAATTTTTTAATAACCCATATTTAATGTTTCCTAAGCACGGAACTTTTACAGCTAATGATTATGATAATTACTCCAAGAGTATAGATGGCATTCTTACAAATAAAGAAGTTGAGTTTACGGAAAAGGTAAATTTATTAACTGATGCGGTGCCTATAAATATCCATATCACCGATCTTAAGCATGGAGTAATCCAAGTGTCTGCCCCCAAAAGCTTTAGGCAAAAAGTTGCATCTGATAATACGAAGCTAGTTTTAGCGCGTTCATTCAATGTAGTAGGTCAAAATAGATCCACTAGAGATTGAGAACGGATAAACTAGATTATATCTATTTTGGTAATATATATAAATATAAAAGTCTTACGTTTTATACATGGTTTTGCTTACATTGAAATTAATATGTTACTCGCTTTTATTATATATAAAATCTATTTACATAATTACAGCAAATATTTTAAAATATAATAATCACAGCTACTTCAACCTAAATGTGGCTCTATAATAAAAAATTATTAAAGTTTATCAAACATATAAGGAAAACAAATGCACAGAGAGCGGATATTAAAGTTGTTGCACAATTACGAATGCAAGTATCCTGAAGAACAGGTATATAAAAAAAATATCATGGATTTTATACATATGCATAGTGACTGTTTTGAAAGATCTTGTAGAATAGGCCATCTAACAGCCTCAAGCTTTTTGCTCAATTATGAGGAGGATAAAGCTCTCTTAATGCATCATACTAAGCTTGGTATATGGCTGCAATTAGGAGGGCATTGTGATGGTGATCCTGATGTTGCTGCTGTAGCCTTAAAAGAAGCACGAGAGGAATCTGGGATTGAGGATATAGACTTTATTTCCACAGATATTTATGATGTTGACATGCACCTAGTTCCTGCAAGAAAAAAAGACCCATCTCATTATCACTATGATATTAGATTTCTTTTGAAAGTAACAAACCCTAATTTGCCTATTAAAAAGAACTCAGAGTCTTTAGACTTGCGTTGGTTTTCGCATGATGTAACTAAGCTACCAACACAACAACGTTCTGTAACTAGAATGTTTGACAAATGGACTAATCTACGTTCATCAATTACAATATAGTTAATAATTTTTATTACCTAAGTTTGGGTTTTGATCTTGATTGAAGTCTGCATACAAGGAGAAGATGATATGTATAAAAATGTCGTTGTTATAGGTGCAAATGGTGCACTAGGAACTACTTTTATTAATAAATTTTTAACTTATGCTACATTAGAAAATATATTTGTATTTTCACGAGAGCCATTTAAGCATGAAGATAAAAGAGTGACATCTAACTTAATAGATTATGAAAAAGAGGACTCTATAGCTGCTGCTGCTGAAAAGGTACCAGATGGTCATGTAATAGATGCTATAATTGTTGCAACTGGTATGCTTCACAATGATAGTATAAGTCCCGAGAAATCTCTAAAAGAACTTAATGCTACTAATATGCACCACTTATTTGCAGCAAATACTATTTTACCAGCGTTAATTGCAAAACATTTTCTGGGTAAATTAGTATTAGATAGGAAGTCTATTTTCACAGCAATGTCGGCACGAGTAGGAAGTATATCTGATAATAGCTTAGGTGGGTGGTTCTCATATAGAGCCTCAAAAGCTGCCTTAAACATGACTATCAAAAATATAGCAGTTGAGTTTTGCCGTTTTCATAAGAAAGCTGTTATTGTTGGTTTGCATCCAGGCACGGTTGATAGTTATTTATCTGAGCCATACAAGAAAAGAATAGCCGCTGACAAGTTATTTAGTCCTGATTATGCTGTTGATATGCTTCTTGATGTTTTGGATAAGCTATGTCCTGAGGACAGTGGCTGGTGCTATGCCTATGATGGTAGCAAGATTGAGCCATAATATTTCCATTAATCAGAACTTGTTGGGTTCCCTTCTGCTTTCCAAGCTCTGAAACCACCTGCCATATTATATACTTCGTTATAGCCTAAGTTTTTAAGTGATTCTGCAGCAAATAATGATCTGAAGCCACCACCACATGCAGTTATTATTTTTTGCTCCGTATTTGGAATAACTTCTTCTATTTTGAACTCAAGGAAGTCACGCCCAAGGTAGATACAGTTTTTTATATGTTGTTCTTGGAACTCTACGAGGGTTCTAACATCTATTATGATGGCATTATTTTGCTGTAATTGATAGGCTTCAATAACAGACACTTCTGGAATTACATTTCTAAGCTCACTTAGTCTTTTTTCACAAATATTCATTACTACAGCTCCTTTTAAGACTATCTTATGATAGCACTACCTATTCATTCTTACTATAGATAATATTTGATATGATCATATCATCACATTTTACATCGTGTTTCTCAGAATGAATATGCTCAATAAGTTGAAATTCATAAATAAGAGAAATTAAATATGGCCTTGCAGTAGGAAAATTTTTTTTAAAGTGAAAGGTTCTATCATAGTAACCACCGCCACTTCCAATTCTATTGCCATTATTGTCTATTGCAATAGTTGGAACTAAAACGCAGTCTAGCTCTTGTGCTGAGATAATATCTTCATTTTCTACCAAAGGCTCAAAAATTCCATATTTATTTCGTATTAATTTTGTTGTGCTAGTATATCTAATAAAATCAAGTTTTTTATCTTTCCTTAATCTTGGGAGATAAAATATTTTATTGTTTTTCTGTGTTAATAATTTTGTTGGATCAACTTCATTTTTAACCGGCCAATAGATTCCAACATTTGTACTTTGCATGAAATTTTTTTTGTTATTTATTTTACTGATAAGTCTATCTTGGGAAATATTTAATTCATCTTGTCTGAGTGTCAGCCTTACATTAAGGATATTTTTTCTAATTTCAGACTTTTGCATTTTTTAATTTAGATTTAAGAGGTGAGGTTAAAAGTAAGTTTCATTCTGAACCATTTATGTTCAGGTGGGAATCCCCGAAGCTACCTAAGACTCTCCAGACAAGTGGATATGTACAACAATAACTAGAAAGAAGTTTTCCCTAGTTCAGTGATTATAGATTCTAGAAAATACACTACTTCTAACACTCACAATATTAGTATAGCCTATTTTTCCAATTTTGTCATGTCTGATTTTATATTGTCATATATGCTATTGATAACATTGTATATTTGCTCTGTTGCAATTGATTCTGTTGAGCGTTTTTCGTCATCAAGTTTAGCTTTAGCTAATAATAAATCATATGTCATATTTATTGCAGTTAAGATAGCTGCCTTTTCGTTGGATATATTTTTTTCTTTGGCTGCAAGCATACTATTATTTACAAGTTCTGCAGCATTTATTAAGTTTTCTGAAAATTCATCTTCACATTTTATTTCGTAGGTATTTCCTAATATCTTAATTGCAACTGTCGAAGTCTTAATCATTTCGCTTCCTCTTTTAACTGCTTAATTAGCAATTTTATTTTTTTTGATGCTGATTCAACTTTTTCTGACATTATTCTTTTTTGCCTTATAGATTCTTGTAACTTTTTTCTTAAAAAGCTATTTTCTTGATTTATTCTATCATTCTCTGTTGTCATATTTGCTATGTGTGATTCAATTTTGTGTAGTTTAAAACAGATGTCATTTTCTTGCATAACCATATTCCTTTAACTATTATTTCAATAATAGACTGATGATAGTCACCTATGAAGTTAAGGTCAATCATGAAATGATATTTTATTTTTTCAGAGTCACTAATATGTGATATCATAAAGATATTTAGTTGGATATTAAATTGAATAGTTGTTTTCAAAAGCGTAGAGAATGTTTGGCAAGTTTATTAAAGCTTGATGAAGATATTTTTATTTTACAATCAGGGCGTTTAAGTAAAAGAAATGGAGACGTAAATTTCCCATTCAGACAGAATAGTAATTTTTATTATTTAACTGGATTTAATGAGCCTGAAAGCATTCTGCTGTTAAAAAAAAGCGCTGGTACGCTTAATTCAATAATTTTTTGTCGCGAAAAGGATAGCTCATTCGAGCGATGGAATGGACATGTTCTTGGCCCAAAAGAGGCTATGAAAGCATTAAATTTAACGCTGGCTTTTGACATAAAAGAATTTACAAAGGTATTTTTAGATAATCTTTCAGGAGTAAGGCACATACATATGTTATGTGACGAGCAAGAAGATTTACAAAGTTACCTAAAAAATATAATGAATGATAACTATCCTTTGTTACTTAACAATTTTGTGGACGCTGCAAACACACTTCATAACATGCGTCTATTCAAAGATAAGACTGAAATTACTCTAATTGAGAAAGCAGCTGATATTAGTTGTGGAGCCCATTTAAATGCCATTTGTCATACGAGGCCAGGTATTTTAGAGAGTGATATTGAAGGTAAATTGCTTTCTCATTTTATGCAATATGGTTGTAGGCAAGTTGCATATGAGAGTATCGTTGCCAGTGGAAAAAATGCGTGTATATTACATTATGTGAAAAATTTAAGTACATTAAAAAAAGGTGATTTATTGTTAATAGATGCTGGCGTTGAATTCGAAAATTATGCTGCAGATATAACTAGAACGTTTCCTATATCTGGTAAGTTTTCTCTCGAGCAAAGATTAATATATGAGGTTGTTTTAGCGACACAACTTGTGGTTATTGAGTCTATTAAGCCGGGTGTTTCTTGGAGCGATATTCAAAAAATCTCAGAATTAGAAATTATTAAGGGCCTAGTTTCTTTGGGTCTACTATCAGGTAGCCCAAAAAGTATTTTACAGTCTCAAGAACATAAGCAGTTTTACATGCATGGTTTTGGTCATTGGCTTGGCTTAGATGTTCATGATGTGGGAACTTATAAAAATAAGGATGGAAGCTCTATTTTGCTTGAGCCTGGTATGGTGTTGACTGTTGAGCCTGGCATTTATATCTCAAGAGATTTAAATGATGTTGCTAGTAAGTGGCGTAATATAGGTGTTAGGATAGAAGATGATATTCTAGTAACAGCCACAGGAGCCCGTATTTTAACAAAAAAATTGCCAAAGTCTATTAATGATCTTGAAAATTTAGTTGGTTCTGCTTATGCCTGATTTTGACGTAGTTGTTGTCGGTGGTGGTTTGATTGGCATGGCTGCAGCATTATCAATGTCTAAGATGAGCTATAAAGTTCTTTTACTTGACGCTAGCCCCCAAAAGACAGATTTTAATAGTAATAAAACTTTGGTCTTAAATCATGCTAGTGTTAATTTTCTAGAATACCTTGGTGTGCAAGTTGCGGATCTAAATGATCATGATATTCAAAAATGTATTGTATCTGCACGGGGGCATTTAGGAAGAGTACGAATGGATGCTGAATCTGTAAATTTAGACTTTTTAGGTAAATCTATTTCCTATTCATGTTTATTCACAGGATTGCAAGATAAAATATTGACACAAAATAATTTAACTGTAAAACACTCCGCGTATGTCAATGAGTTAAAGATATCTAATAGAGTTCAATGTAAAGTAGGTTTTGAAGCTTCTGGAGAACAGTATCATACTAGTTCAAATTTAGTACTTGCTGCCGATGGTTTTAACTCAAAATGTAGAGACTTAGTAGGTTTAGCTACTCATATGGAGGATATTGATTATAAGTGTCTTGTTGCTCGTGTTTGCATGAAATCTTATCCAGATCATGTGGCTATGCAAAGATTTCTAGCTCCAGGTTCTTTAGCTACTATACCTATTTCTGATAATAGTGCTAGTTTGATTTGGACTTTACCAAGTAGTATTGTAGAAATACGTGAAAGCTTATCGCAAAAAAGCCTTATTAGTATTGCTCGTTCTGAATTAGGTAACAGTGCTTCTTATTTTAAAGAAATAATAGGTCAGCCTGAATCTTATTCGCCAAAGTTACAATACGCTGAAAAATGTAGTGTTCCAGGTTTAGTGTTATTAGGTTCAGCCGCAATTAATCTATTACCTATTACTGCACAAGGCTTAAATATCGGTTTAAGAGATATTATCGCGCTTGAAAATATTTTATTAGAGTCAAAGACTATATCATGGGATGAATATAATGCTACCCAATATAATAAAATTAGAAAACAAGACCATCTATTTTGCTATAGACAGGTTAAATACCTTCAAAAGATATTTTCTCATACTAATCCACCATTGAATTTTATCCGATCTTTTGCGATGTCTTCTTTGAGTATTTTACCAATGTTCACTGGAACGCTAGCTACTAAGGGTGCTGGTTATTCACCTTAAATCACTTTTTATTCTATTATTTATGGAGTTAAAACTATGTCAAAAAAGGTTATTATTATTGGAACTGGAATGGCTGGACTTTGTTTAGCAAATCTTTTACTAAAACAAACAGATTTTGAAATTATTTTAGTTGGTGCTCTTGATCCAACAAAAAATAAAAACCATGCTAGAGTTTGTGCCTTTAATAAGACGAGTTTAAGTATCTTAAAATTTATAGGCTTTGATAATGAATTTCTAAATAATAATTGTAGTTTTTATAAAGATGTTTACATTTGGCAGAACAAAAGTAACAGTGAGTTAAATTTTAATGCAGACGATCTTGGGTTTATCAACCTTGGCGGCGTTATTGCAAATCATAAAGTCGAAGAAAAATTGTGGCGCCAGCTGCAAAATAATAAAAAAGTAAAGATTTATTGTCCTGTTAATGCCAAAGGTTGGGAATATAAGAAGGATTTACATCATGTTATTTTAGATGATAACACTATTATAAAAGGTGATTTACTCTTTGGTGCGGATGGTAAAAACTCTTGGGTAAGACAGCAGGTAGGAATAAGTACAGAAAATTCACCATATGATCAATTGGCTATTGTTGCAAAAGTTTGTGGTACATCTTCACATTCTCAAACTGCATGGCAAAAGTTCTTACCAACAGGACCACTTGCATTTCTACCTTTAAACGATGCTAATGAGGTTTCGATTGTTTGGAGTGCAACAACTCCATATGCAGAAAAGCTTATGCAATTAGATGATCATGAATTTGAGAAAACCTTAACAACAAATTCCGATCATAAACTTGGTGATCTTAGGTTAACGACATCACGTTATGCATATAAACTTGAAGCGCAGCATGCGAAAAAGTACATAAAGAGAGGTGTTGCAATTCTTGGTGATGCCGCCCACATTGCTCATCCATTAGCTGGTCAAGGAGTGAACGCAGGTTTATTTGATGCAGCTATTTTAGTTGATGAAATAAGTAAAGTAGTAGCTGAAAAAAATGATCTTCAGCTTGCTTTAGTTAGATACCAGAAATTGAGAAGAGGCCATAATTCATGCTTAATATTCGCAATGGGGCAGTTGAACAATTTTTTTGCTAATACCAACCCTATTATAAGTACAAGTAGATATGTTGGCCTTAATATGATAAATAAGTCAAATATAGCAAAGAGCTTTTTAGCAAAACACGCTTTAGGTTTAAATAATAATTTACCACATGATATTAAAAAAAGCTTAGATAAGAGGTTCTACTAATATTAAGATTACTACAACTGGAGCAATAAGTTTAACCAAAAAATACCAAATTTTGGCATAAATTACTTTTTTAAACTTTAGTGTGTCTTGTATCGATCTAATATCTACTTGCCACCCAATAAAGATAGTATATCCGAGTATACCAAGTGGCAGTAAAAAATCAGTGGTAATATCAGTTATAGCAACAAAGAAATTCCTATACCCTAATACAGAGACATTTTCTAATATATTAAATGATAAGGCTGAGAATATACCTAATATCCAAGTAGAAATTCCTGTAAATATGCCTGCCTTTATCCTTGTACATTTAAATCTCTCTATTAGCATTATAACAATAGGTTCTGCCATTGAGATGGATGATGTCCATGCTGCAAAAATTATTAGAGCAAAAAATATACTGCCAAACACTTGGCCAAGGTATATGTTCCCAAACGCTATAGGTAGTGTTTGAAAAATAAGTCCAGGCCCACCTATTGGTTCTAGGTTGTAACTAAATGTCAAAGGAAAAATAGCAAGCCCTGTAGCTAGAGCAACGAAAAGATTAATCATTGCTATTATAAAAGAAGTTTTGCCTAGATTAGTTTTATCAGAAACGTAGGCGCCATAAACAAGCATACAGCCCGCACCAATAGCGAGTGTAAAGCAGGTTTGCCCAAAGGCCTTTAGCAAGGTAGAAAAGTTGAAATCTTGGTATCTAAATTCAAACATAAAATCCCAGCCTTGGGGAAAGCCCGGGGTAGTTGAGCTAAAAATAACTAAAGAGATGAGAAATAAAAATAGGAGTGGCATAAGGATTTTATTTGCTGATTCAATGCCCTTACTGATTCCTCTAACAACAACACTTATAGTTAAAATCATAAAAATGGCATGAAAAAATATAATCTCAAATGGGTTGCTAACAGTCTGCTGCCAAAATATATTGAGTTCATTTGGAGTTATCTTACTAAAATAACCTTTACAACTGAATATGAAATATTTTAGAGCCCAGCCTGCAACTACACTGTAAAAAGATAGTACAAGAGTTAATGTCATAATATTAAGCCAACCCAAAAATGACCATTTTTTAGATTTATTATTATCTTTCGCAATATTATATATGCTTTGTATTGGATTAGCCCTACCAAGCTTACCAAGGCACATTTCTGCAGTAAGTAGAGGAATGCCAAGCAATAATAAGCAAAATATATATGTTAATACGAAGGCACTGCCCCCGTTTGATGTAACTTCATATGGAAATTTCCATATATTACCTAGTCCAACTGCAGCTCCTGTGGCAGATAAAACAAAAATTAGTTTTGAAGACCACTGCCCGTGTATTGACTTTCTTTTTTGTGTTACCATGCTTACTGTCTTTGTTTAGTGATTATAGAGTACTAGTTAATTAACACTAAATTAGATTTGGGCTTAATGCAAGTAGATCTCAAAACCAAGGTGAATTTAAATGGTAGATAATCTGGTGGGTAATACCCCCTTATATAAAACGCGTAATATAAATGTTGGTATTTGTAACTTATTTCTAAAAATGGAAAGTATGAATGTAGGTGGTTCTATAAAAGATAGGATTGCAACAGCTATGCTTGATAATGCAGAACAGCAAGGTTTGCTCAAACCTGGTATGACTATTATTGAGTCAACGGTTGGTAATACCGGTTTAGCATTAGCTCAGGTAGCTTCGCAAAGAGGTTACAAAATTATCATCGTTGCTCCTGATAAAATAAGCGCAGAGAAAGTATTGCATTTAAAAGCTTCGGGTGCAGAATTAATCATAACGTCATCGTCGTTTAAGAAAGGCGATCCTAAACATTATCAGGAGGTTGCTCGAAGTATGGCAGCCAATGATAAAAACCTTTACTATGTTGACCAGTTTAATAATGCTGCTAATCCTGAAATACATGAAAAGACTACAGCTCCAGAAATATGGCAGCAGGTTGATAATGATTTAGATACAATAGTTACTGGTGCTGGGACAGGTGGTCATTTGACTGGTATAGGTAATTTCTTTAAAAAAATATCAAAAGAAATTGAAATTGTTTTAGCAGATCCTCAAGGGTCTGTTCTGGCAAAAAAAGTTAGAGGTGAGAAAATTGTCTCTTCGCCCGGGAAAGTTGAAGGAGTTGGTCATGATTACGTTCCTAAAACTTGTAAGCTTGAATTTGTTAATGAAGCTATTTCTATTTCTGATAGTCAGGCTTTTGCAGCAGCTAGGCTTTTATTGAGAAAGGAAGGTATCTTAGCAGGACCTTCAACTGGAGTGACGCTTGCCGCATCTATAAAGTATTGCCAGGCACAAACTAGGCCAAAAAAAGTAGTAAGTTTTGTCTATGATACTGGCAATAAGTATTTGTCTAAAATTTATAATGATAAATGGTTAGATGATAATGGTTATGACGTTAATGCAATAAACAAGGAGTTTATGGATGACAACTAAAAAGATTAACTTTTCTAGTATGGTAATCCATGCTGGTCAAGAAATTGAGGTAGCAACAGGAGCAGTAATTCCACCAATATATGCAACCTCAACGTTTGCTCAACAGAAGCCGGGTGAGCATTTAGGCTATGAGTATTCTCGAAGTAAGAACCCCACTAGACTTGCTTTAGAAAAAATGATGGCGGCATTAGAAGAAGGTGTTGGAGCTTTAGCTTTTGCTTCAGGTATGGCGGCTATAGCGGCAGTTCTTGATTTATTAGAGCCAGGAGATCATATAGTAGTAAATGAGGATATTTATGGAGGAACTTGGCGTTTATTTGAGAAATTAAAGAAATATTCTTCTGGTTTGAATTTTACTTATGTTGATATGTGTGATCTTACTCAATTTGAGCAAGCACTTACTTCTAAGACAAAGATGGTTTGGTTGGAAACACCAAGTAACCCCATGATGAGAATTATTGATATTGAAGCAATAACATCTTTAGTACGTAGTAGGGATATCATATCAGTAGTTGATAATACGTTTGCAACACCATATATACAAAAGCCCTTAAATCTAGGAGCTGATATTGTTGTTCATTCGGTTACAAAATTTTTGAATGGGCACTCAGATGTTATTGGTGGAATGGTAATATCCAAAGCTAAAGATTTGTGCGATAAGCTTGCGTTTATTCAAAATTCAGTAGGTGCAATTTTAGGTCCATTCGATAGCTTCCTAGTATTAAGAGGTATTAAAACTCTAGCATTACGCATGCAAAAACATTGTGAAAATACTAAAATTATTGCAGATTATTTATCACAACACCCAAAAGTTAAAACTATTTTGTATCCTGGATTACAGACACATCCTCAACATGAAATTGCTGCGAAACAAATGCAGAATCGTTTTGGAGGAGTTCTTAGTTTTTGTATAGACGCGGACTTGTCAGGCATAAAAAAGTTTTTGCAAGAAACAAAGTTATTTACTTTAGCTGAGAGTTTAGGTGGGGTTGAAAGTCTTATCGAGCACCCAAATATTATGACCCATGCTAGTTTAGAAAAATCTCATCGCGATAAACTTGGTATTACAGATAGCTTAGTGAGGATCTCCGTTGGGATTGAGGATGCTAATGATTTAATATCTGATCTTGATGCAGCTTTTAAAGTTATTACTTAATATTATGCTTACAGTAATTTTTTTATACTTGCTCGAGTTTTCATTTTATTAAGAAAATTATCTAACTTTGGGTACTTTGAGTTATCAATATTATAATTTGCGAGCTCGAGCGCGAGAAGCTGAGTAGTTATGGCGATATCTGCTGCTGATAGTTGTGATCCAACAAAAAAGCTTTTATTCGATAGATTATTTTCAAGATAACACAATAGGGGGGGTAGTTGCTCTTCGATAGCTTTTTTTAAAAGATCACTATTAGCATTAATACCAAAAGCTTTAGGCTTGCCATAAGCTTCATAAAATATTCTTCTTGTAGCTACTCTTGCAAAATCGTTGTCTGAAAAATTTTCTAGCCATAGAACCTTAGCTAGTTCTTCAAGCTTATTTGGGTAAAGTGCAATTTCGTCAGGGAATTTCTGTTCAAGAAATTTCATTATAACTGCAGAGTCAGAAACATAAAAATCGTCTACTTCTATAGCAGGTATTCTTCCAAGAGGGCTTATTTCTAAAAATCTAGGGTTAGATTTTTGCTTCATTAAAACCATAAATGAGTCTGGTAGTACTTCTTCTTGAGAAAAAGCTAAATTTTTTTCATAAAGAGTAATCATCACTTTTCTTACAAATGGTGAGCTTTTAATCCCCCAGATTTTTATTTTATTTTTGGACACATGTTTCTCCTTTATTATACTTGAAAGAGTTTGCTGAATTATAGTCAGCTAATGCTGTTACATAAATTATCTAAGAAGCTGATATCTATTTCAGCAACGGATGAAAACTTATGATCTGGCTTTTGTATGAATTCCTTATGGTTATCAGCAATAGCTATTTTAAAAGTTTTTCTGTTAGTTGTAGCTGCAGCTTGCATGTCAAACTCACTATCACCAATCATGGTAAAGCTATCAGCATTTGGAAATTTATGCTGGATAATATTTAGCATATCTGGTTTAGGTTTAAAATTTCCTTTTATAATAGAATCATTGCCACAAATTATCTCCGAAAATAAGTTTTTGTTAGCTATGGTTACACTAAATTCGTATTCAAATATTTCTCTAGACTTATTTGTAGCAATAGTAAGTGTGTAGCCACTATTTTTTAGCTTAATAAGAGTGTCTAGAACATGTGGAAAAAGATTCTTAGGCCTTTGTTTGTAATCGTTTACAAATTCATTGTAAAGTTTCTCTGCCCATATGTAATGTGATTTATTTTTATAATTAATTTCAGGGAAGATTTCAGGTATTATTGAATCTAAAAAGCGCATTCTGATATATTTCTTGAGAATATTAATACTTGGTTGTTGCCATTTTTCTGTAAATGGGTACTCAGAAGATTTTGCTAACATATTTTTACATGCAGAGAATTGGCTCTTGCATATTATCGGGCCTGCTTCTATTAGAGTATCATCCCAATCAAATATTAGTACGTCTAAATTTTTATTAACCATAATTGCACCGCATTAAAAATTATAATATAAAGTATATTCTCTGAAAGTAAAGGTATAGCTTGTGATCAGTATTTAAAGTTCCATTTTGTAAAATAGTATCTAAGGTTCTTTTCCTAAAAAACAATAATATATCTCACGTTAAGCACATACTTAAGCATATTTTAGTCGGGCTGATCTCACCATGTAATCTTGATAATGATTCTCAAGAGTTAATGTCTTACATAGTATTTAAAGTATCTCTTTAAGGTGATTTGACTATTAAAACAAGGTGTATTGAAAGCAAATTTTTTTTGCAATATTGTGGCTCTATGAAGCTTTTTTTACTTAGGAGTTACGCAATGACGTACTGGCAACAATTAATTAATGAAGTCGTGGAGAAAAATTCTAAGGCTAATGTTTATACGAAATCAACTAATGATTTAGAGTGCCCAGATAAAAATAAGTTAAAGAGAAAATTAAGAAGATACTACTTAGGAAATGATATGAATCACTTATATTTAACCCATAGAGAGGCGGGTTGTGTATTTTATATATTACAGGGTTACACTATGAAAGAAACGGCACGTGAACTAGATTTGTCTCCGCGTACAGTAGAGTTTTATTTTAAACGAATAAAAGAGAAATTTGGTTGTCGTTCACGATCAGATTTAATAAAAATTTTTATGAAAAACGATGTATTAGGCACATTAAAAAAAGTTGATTTAAATTAAGTTAATAATATTTTTACATTTAATAGCTTTGGCAATAAATATGAGGGCTAATTTACTTTTTTCATTATTTTTCTTGTTTAATCTATTTTATCCTTGTGTATGTTAGTATCATCAAATTAGTTCAAGATACAAAGTTATTATGTGAAAAAATTTACGTAGTATGATCACCACTTTAAATTAAAGATATAGGATAATTTAATTAAACAACTTAATATAGTTCTATTACAGCTTATTATTTCTTATAGAATAACTCTCACCTACTGCTGAAGTAGAAGCTGTGGTGCCAGCTTTGTTTCTCTATGTTATACCGAAAGCATTTACTCATATTTACTCATTTGAGTTATTACAGTAAATGCTTTTGGATATACGTCATTTTTATAGTTATTTTATTCTCACAGAAGAGGAGCAGAGGGTTTGACTACTTTTTTAGAGGGGGCAGAGTATAAGTCGCTTAGAGGTGGAGCAGAAGGTGTGACGGAACCTTTTTTTCCAGGAGATACTATCTGAGCATGTACGCATGTTGTTTCATCTAAATCTTTATTATTAGTCACATGAACTGCAGTAATAGGTTTTCCTGTTACTGCAACAGCTTGTGGAAATACCTCATTATTACCATTATTTGGCGCAACAGTATTTGATAAATTTTGGTTGTTTGATTTCCCTATTATTCCTATGAATCCAAATAGAATACCAAAGCCGATCATTAAAACAAAAATTCCTATTTCCACATTTGGTAGCACTAGCATTAATGCAAGTCCACTAAATGCTGTAAGAATAAATAAAGAAACTATTGCTATACAAAACAAGTGCAAATTATATTTGTCATTTTTATTTTCTGACTTTTCAAGCAAAAAATCTGCTAAAAGAACAGCTATACTAGCACCCATGATAAGTGGAACAATATTAAGAGTAAATATTGAGCCGGTTATCAAAAGCACAACACCAGCTATAATATTACCAAACAAAAGAGCAGATTTAATTTTATTTATCATTTTATTCCTCATTTATAAGTATTATTAAGAGTTATATTTCGAATATTAACATATAAATATTAAGGAAATATTAAGATTAATTATTTTTTAAACTTATAATTTATTTATCA
>JAYYZF010000041.1:0-27581 GCA_036340215.1 Pseudomonadota bacterium
ATAACTATAAATAGAACTGCAAAAAAAATGTCTATTATTGGCGATACTACGCATTCAGATAGTGCAGTAATGATATTAGATATGTTTGGAAAAAACGATGCCCCAGATTCACAACAAAATGCTAACAAAGCCATACCAGGAGGATCATTAAAATGAGTTATCAAAGTGGTATAAATAAAAGCATAGTTAAACAGACAAACTATAAAACCATATTAGAAGAAATATTTGAAGAGTACGCTATAAATCTCTTTGCGTTAATATTTGGAGCTCCTGGAGCTTACATAGCTGTCTTTTTCATTATAGGTTTTACTGGGATAACGCTATGCAGTGTTACAGGAATAGGCATAGCGACTGCTGCAGTTGCCACAGCGCTAGCATTAATACCTGTTGCAGGGATCTTCTTAGCTTATGGGATAGCAACCGCACTGATTATAGCTGCAGCAGCTATATTAGCAGGAACTATTGCTTTAGTATGCTCTATTATACCATCTTTGTATATAATAACTAACCTTTGCTTTATGAGCTACTTTGCCACTAATGTAACTTCATTAATAGGTACAGTAGCGCTTTCTTGGCAAATACTCGGAATTATTAGCTTATCATTAGGCATTACAAATCTATTTATTGATCTCATAATTAGTTCTAATATCGGCGCAAAAACCTCTGACTCTATAATTTTTTCATTAGGAACATCAATAGCTTCATTTATACTTGTATCTATACCAACATTTTTTATCTGTACATCTTGTGGCTTGCCAGCTTTTAACCTTGGAGTACTTAGCAGCAATATTAGCTTTCTTAGCGCTTTTAATCCGACAAACGCTCTAAATTTGACATTCTTAGTTACCGCAGTTTTAACAAAGCTACCCCTTTCTGTTGGCGTTATAAAATCATTTAACTACACAGCATCTACTGAGATAGAAAATTATAAACAGCAGCAAATGGAAGAAAAGGAGTTTGAAATAATTACCCCGCAAACAGCAAACAATATTACTCTTGACAGTTCTAATACTCAGCCTGACATTTAAGTAACTTAACTATTTTCAAAGCAAGCTTAACAAGCATATAAAACTGTAAGTAGGCTTGATTATAGGATTATTTACACAATATTGATAATCAAGAGTAGCAATTAAATACCTCTACTTGTTTTTATTAACTCATATGCCTTTTTTATTTCTGCTGTTTTTTGGTTTGCAACTTTTAGCATCTCCTGAGGCAACCCTTGAGAAATAAGTCTATCAGGATGATTCTTACCAATTAGCTTTCTGTAAGCTCGCTTTAAATCCTGGTTACTACAATCTTGCTGAATCTCAAGAGTTTTATAAGCCTGACTTAATTCATGCTCTTTACTAAATTTGTATACCCTATTTGTATTTGAATGTGAATTATAACTATTATAAATAGCGGAAAAACCCAATCTCTCACAAATATGGTTTATCAAGCCCGCCTTATTAGAACTCAAACCATCAACACTTGCCGCTCTGTTTTGGACATCAATAAATATTTTTAATAATACTATTTGACCTCTACAAGACCTTATCAAATTATCAAGCTCCATATCTAGGTCAAATCCTGGGGATTTCCCTCTATTAAAGGCCGCTATTGCCTCTCTCCTAGCCATAGAATTTAGATTTAATTGCCCCATAAATTCTTCAGCAACTGCTATCTCTTGCTCAGAGACAACACCATCAAACTTAGCAATATAGCCCATCACAGCAAATGCTGCATCGAAAAATGTTCGTTGCGTTTCGGAATGACTGTAAGAGAAGAAATAAGAAGTATTAAGATGAGGAGGGCTGATACTATTATCAAATTTACTACCAATCCAAATACCAAGAAGAATCCCCAGAAAGCTATATCCAGATGGAGCTGTTAAGGCATAACCAAAATACGCACCTATTATTTTTCCAATCATAAAAATACCAAGCAGAAAAGTATATACAAATAAGGATTAAAAAATAGCTTAGCAATTTTTACATATATATGTAAGCAATATAGATCAAAAAAACGCCTTATCCTCAGATATCTTTATTAGTAATAATCTTATTATCTTCTAACCAGGTGGGTAACTATGGTAAAGAGGATTAGAGCTAGACTCTTTATTTCCAGAACTGCCGGGAGGCACTTTTTTTAACTTAAAGCTATGATTACCTTTCTGTTGTAGAGATCGCACCATCCTGACAGGAAGTAAACCAGAAGATGCAGCCTGATCTTCGTCTAATGTCATTCTTATATACTTAACTTTATCATTGGCTTCACTTTTATCAGGATTTATATTCTTAGTAAAGGCGGCAAGTATGTTATGGGTTGAGCTATTTTCGAAAATATTAGCATCATCATTTTCAGAAATTAGTGACATTGAGCTATTCTTGATTACATCACTTCCTATTTTTCGACCCTCTTTATCTAAATTTTCATTTTCTATATCTAAAGATGAGGGTAATTGCCCTGACAACAACTTGCCAGACCTACTTTCCTTCATACCCCATAACTTATTCATATCTAAGTTGTCTTTACAATAGTTCCAGACATGAGACTGTGTTATGCCTTGAATTTTAAGATTAGGATCATCTGCTTTTTTTCTAGCATAATCCAAAAGTCTCTGCAGAACTATTACCTGTAAATCTCTGCCTAGAAAAAATGATCGGGATAAACTTTGCGAAGTTTGAGTAATTAACGATACGTTTGTAGTAATAACAGGAAGGCCCATAGAAATAGCATCATAACACATTTGCCAATCAGCTGTATCAAAGTTACTGTCAACATGAACGTTCTGGTCAGGACCACATGGCTCGTTCAGAATACTAAGGAAAACACTCCTAATGATATTATAGTCAAGTGTGTTTCTTGACATTTGTAACAGCATTGCTTTCTCACTATTCTCAACATCTATTATTAATTCATTATATTCTGGAGAGGAAACTATGCTCTCTAAATTATTATTTTTATTTTCTGATATTTTTTTTAATTGAGTATCAAATCTTTCATAGTTTGATATCTGAGAAGATGTAAATTTGCGCATATCTTTTTTGAAATCAGAGCTGGAATAACCTTTTATTTTTCTTCCCACAACTTTAAACAGCTCATTTACAAATTTGTGATAACGCTGCGACAGATTGTCTTTTTTCTCCTTAGGAGAGCTTGAAGTTGGCATAGCCAATCCATCATTACCTTCGTAATGCATTATTTCCTTACCTTCGTAAAATTCAAAGATTACACCCATACGGTAAAAATAATAAAATGGTGATAGATCCATTGCATACTCAGATATCAAGTTATCAAAAATATCTTTATTATCTTTCACGAAGTGTTCTTCATCAAGCTTACGCAACTCATTTTCAATATCTTTAGAAAAATTCAAACCATAATTTCTTTCTGCAATAAAACTGTTTACTAGCATAGAAAGTTGTTCTATCTCTATTTTTTTGTCTGACATGATTTTTTCTAGCAAATCATGCTCTGTTTTCTCCTGAAAAAAAACACGCTTTTCTTCTTGCAGAAACTGTTCTAGAAGACTAGCCTTATCTTGATAAGAAGGACGCATATCATCAGAAATCAAAATATAACAACCTAAAGCGTCAAAAAAGGTACTAGCTTTAGTTTTTATGTCATCTTGAATAGCATTAAAATTATCCACAACAAATTGTAAATTCTGAAAACATAAATCAGCGCCTTTTTCACGGTTATATATCTCAGATGCTGAGCTGCTAAGATCTATTTTACTCTTAAAAACTGTGGCTACAGATACAAAATCAGCTATATCATTTTTCTTCAAAAACACTTTATTAAATTTGCAAACCATACCTCCTTTATAGTTTTTAAGTCTACAAATTTCATTTCTAGCATCTTGAGAAATAACCTTTTGTATAACTGGCATATTAAAATTGTTCTTTATTAAATGATACCAAAAAGATGAATCGGAAATAGCGGGCAAACCTTCATCTAAAAATGTGGTTACCTGCTCTTTTCTTCTATTATTAACCCTTGCCAGTGTATTTGGCACACCTGGAGTAGCTTCAGATATATTGATATTGCGATCAGGTGAGCTTATTAATGAAGATTCTTTCTTATACATAAATTTTCTCGAATATTTATTGTTACTGCTTTACTTTACAATATTAGCACTATAATTACGCTAAATAAAGTTTTTTTATTTTTTCACGCTATTTTGAAGCTATATATATCATGAGGCAAAAAAATCTCGTAAAAGTAAATTTTGTTAGAAATATACTCTACTTTTGACCTTCTTACTATCAAATACTTGTAAGCATGGCTAGCCAATAATGGAATAGATGGCGAAAGAGACGATCCTTTTAATCCACTAAAAACCATATCTTTTCTTACAATACTGTTAGCGGCAAACTTAGTAGCACCCAATGGCTTTGAACTATCTGACAACATATCTATCAAGCTTTCTGACTTTGCCTCAGCTGGGACCACTACTGCTGCAACCATCCAAGGCCTATCTAACACTGTTAACAGCGAATTTCTTACCCAGACAGTTGAATTACAAAACAGTTTATCCTCAAGCCAGCAAGGAGCCTTATTGTCGCCCAAAAGACTTACTGATATTGTCAAACCATAATCTTTCTTTAAACGACTTGTAGTTGAATAAGGATCAGAGAGCCAACTATAAAGAGCCCTGTTAACAACCACACCATCCACATCATATGGATCTGAAACCCAAGAAAAAGACATAAGATAAAGTTGACTCTCAAGTTAGAATATTCATAATACAAGGACTATATGATATTATAAAAACATTGTATGAGCGAGACAAATATGAAATCCAGAAATATGCCAGCCTATGCAAAACTAATGAGACTAGATAAGCCTATAGGAATATTCTTACTTTTATACCCAACGAGCTGGGCCTTAGTTATGGCAAACCAAGGAAGCATTCAACTGCAGTATGCCGTAATTTTTTTCTTAGGAGTTGTGGCAACTAGATCATTAGGATGTGTTATAAATGATATTGCAGATAGAAATATAGATATACACGTCTTAAGAACAAAAGATAGACCATTAGCGACTCAAGAAATATCTATACTAGAAGCAACCATTATAGCATCTGGATTAACCACTTTTTCAGTTATCTTGCTTTTACAACTACCAATGACAACCTGGCCACTAGCACTAGTTGCCATGCTTCTAATGATAATTTACCCATTCTGCAAAAGATTTTTTCATTGCCCTCAACTCATACTTGGCATAGCATTTTCTGTATCAATATTAATGGTTTACTCTACTGTTTGCGGCACGTTAACTATGGAAGCATGGCAAATATTTACCATATCTACGTTATGGTCAGTTATTTACGACACCCAATATGCGCTTGTCGATAAAGAAGATGACTTAAAGCTTGGGTTAAGGTCTAGCGCTATTTTATTTGGAAAACTCTGCCACCAAATCATTGCAATTTTACAAAAACTTTTTTTCTGTTTGTGGCTAAACTTAGGAATAAAACACAACTTTAACACCCAATTTTATATGTTTTTATCATTAGCGGCGCTACTTGGAATATACCAACAATATCTTATAATGACTAACATACGAGAAAATAGCTTTTTAGCATTTCAAAATAATAAATGGGTAGGACTGCTCTTGTTAATTGGAGTAGCTGCAAACTTTTACTTCTAACGCAATAAAATTGTTAAGTAACGTTAAAATCAAATCGAACTAACTAACAAGTGTCAAGGTTTGCAAATATCCTGTAATACCATCGCCTAGCATCATAAAAGCCATTGCCACAAGAATCATACCCATAACTTTACCAACAACCCTAATACCAGAATCACCTAATAGATTTTTTATATAGGAAGCAAAAAATAACATTACAAATACTATTACCATTAAGACCAAATTAGCAAGAGTAATGCCAACAGCGCTCTCAAAGCCAGGGTGTTTAGAGGCATATACTATTACTGCAGTCATAGCCCCAGGACCAGCAATTAGAGGCAATGACATTGGTACTACTGCGATATTATCCGAACTTTTAGCCGCGACAATGTCCTTATGTGATGTATGAACACTATCTTCCTTTGACTGCAACATATGCATACCCATAACTAGTATTATTAAGCCGCCAGCCAAATGCAAAGCATAAACCTTGATACCAAAAAGATTTAATAAATCATCACCAAAAAATGTTACTATCGCCAAAATAATCATTGACGCCATAACTACTTGAAATGCGGTTTTTCTCTGGCTCTTAACTGACTGTGATGAAGTCATACTAATGAAGATCCCAGTATTACCTATTGGATTAGTAATAGCAAACATTGTTGTAAAGTACGTTACTAGTTCTTGCATATGCATTATCCGCTCCTTAGGTAATACATAATCTCATATTAGTTTTTTTTACTTCTATAAGCAATACCAGTCTAAAAGTATTTTTTGCACTTCTGTAACCCCTAATTTGTCCTTAGCAGAAAAAACTGTTATGGATATTGACTCGGGGAGGTGTTGCATTACCTTCTGTAACATACGTCTTTGTTCTGACAAACTTAGCTTATCAGCCTTAGTAAGAATAACGTGTCCTGGAAGAGAAGATTGTTGCAGCCACTCAAGAAAATGGCAGTCCTGTGGCTTTAGAGGATGCCTTATATCCATTACTAAAACTGCACCGCGCAAACATTCTCTAGTTTTAAGATATTCATTTATAAGATCGACCCAATCTTTTCTAGTACTTTCTGAAACTCTAGCGTAACCAAAACCTGGCACATCAACCAAGCGTCTTTCAGAATCTATGTCAAAGATGTTAAGGGCAGCTGTTCTTCCTGGAGTTTTACTAGTTTTTGCCAAGTTTTTTTTATTTGTTATAGCATTAATTGCACTTGACTTTCCAGCATTTGATCGACCAAAAAATGCGACCTCGTAACCTTGGTCAACAGGCAAATATTTTATTTTTGGTGCACTTTTTTGAAATTCTATATTCTGAAATTTCTTCTCATACATTTGCAGTTTCTTTTATAAGCTTACTCTCGGCATCGTATTTCTTATGCATATCCTCAAGTGACACTACTTTTATCTTACTAGCCCAACCAGCAGTACCAAAGGCTTCATATCTATCTACGCATATTTCACTCATAGCCTCTATTGCCTTACTATTATACTTCCTTGGATCAAATTCACTAGGATTTTGGCTTAGATACTGTCTTATTGCACCAGTTGCTGCAAGACGTAGGTCAGTATCAATATTTACCTTTCTTACCCCATGCTTAATCCCATTTTGTATCTCACTTACTGGAACTCCATAAGTTTCAGCCATATTACCACCAAATTCATTTATTATTGCCAGCCAGTCTTGTGGAACTGATGAAGACCCGTGCATAACTAAATGGGTATTTGGTATTATCGCATTTATCTCTTTGATTCTCTGAATACAAAGAACCTCTCCAGTTGGAGGACGTGAGAATTTGTAAGCGCCATGACTAGTTCCAATTGCGATAGCTAATGCATCAACACCTGTTTTTGCAACGAAATCTGCTGCTTGTTGTGGATCTGTAAGCATCTGCTCTCTACTTAATTTACCTTCAGCACCAGAGCCATCCTCCTTATCTGCAAAACCAGTCTCAAGAGAACCTAGACACCCCAACTCACCCTCAACAGAAACTCCACAAGCATGAGCCATATCTACCACAGTTTTAGTAACATCAATGTTATATTCATATGTAGATGGAGTTTTCATATCTGAACATAAAGATCCATCCATCATCACTGAACTAAAGCCAAGCTGGATAGACCTCTGGCAAACAGAAGGAGACGCACCATGATCTTGATGCATACAAACAGGAATGTGTGGCCATTCAGCCAAAGCAGCCTCAATAAGGTGTTTTAAGAACATAGGCCCAGCATATTTACGAGCACCAGCAGAAGCTTGAAGTATAACTGGGCTATCAGTTTTATCAGCTGCCTGCATAATAGCTCGCACTTGTTCACTATTGTTTACATTGAAAGCAGGCACACCAAAGTCATGCTCAGCAGCAAAGTCAAGCAATTGTCTCAAACTTATTAATGCCATATTAAACTCCTTAAATTAAACTAATCTCTTCTAGGCAACAGAAAACGATGAGCCACAACCACAAGTGGTTTTAGCATTTGGATTACTCACAGAAAAATATTCACCATCTATACCAACCTTGTAGTCAATAACAGCACCTTTTAAATACTGATAACTGATTGCATCTATTAATAGGCCAACCGTATTTTCTTTCGAATTAACTTGTTGCATAGTATGTTTACATATTTTTTGAAAAAAGTTCAAAGCTAGAAGGAAATTTGAACTGTCAACAGTACTTAAGAGCTGACAAGATTTAACAAAAATGCTATCCAAAATAGATATATCTTCAGATTCAAGAGATGAATCAAAGTTCAAAATAGTCTTCTCTAACAAATAATCATCTTCTTGTGACGACTCTTCAAAACTGAAACCATATTGGAATCCTGAACAGCCGCCGCCCTGTATGTAAACACGAAGCTTTAAATCTAAATTTTCCTCTTCTGACATTAAGCTAAACACTTTATGTGCTGCCCTAGATGTCAGCCCAGACTTATTTGACGTAGTATCTATTTCTATTACCTCTCATGTTATTTTTTTGAAATTTTTAATATTTTCTTATTTAAATTTGTTTGTATTTGCACTATCTGCCCCTGTAAAGCGGTAATTGCTGTCTGAATTGATGACCTGGTTTTCTCAATATTAGCAGTTGAATCCTGGCCTTGCCTCTTTAACTTGGCATCTAAATCAGATTGAACGCTTGCAATTTGGTCCTGAACGTTACTAAGAGCAGCTTTATTATTTGTGTCAGCAGTAGCAATTTGAGACTGTAGTGATTGCTCTAAATTTGCAAGCATTGGGGCAATCGAATCCTGTACTTTCTGAATCTTTTTCTCAAGGTCATCAAGTCGTGAATCATCAGCAGCTAATGAGATATTACAAAAGCCTAGCACAATAAGAACTAAAATAAAAAATTTGTTGTTTATGATATTCATATAAGCTATACCTCTCTTTTTGCAAGACCACTTGACCCCTTTTGTTTTATCACATAAAATGACAAAAATCACGTATTTTTTAGGTTTATATTATGCAAGATACCCAACTGTATTTATGGGTCAAGACTTTTCACATCGTTTTTATGGTAACTTGGTTTAGCGGGTTATTTTACTTACCGAGACTATTTGTTTACCATGCAACAACAAGTGATACTGTTGGTTACGATCGTTTCTTAGTAATGGAAAGTAAATTATATTACGCCATTACATATCCCGGCGGAGTATTAACTTCAGCTCTAGGTCTATTCTTACTTTATCTAAACCCTGCACTCCTTTACCAAAAAAGGGTCATACTGAAACTATCTTTGGTTGCAGTATTATGGTGCTACCATGTTATGTGCGGTTACTATTATAAAAGGTTTAGGAGACATAAAAACAATAAAAGCCACGTCTACTTTAGATTTTTTAATGAATTCCCCATACTGATACTTGTAAGCGTAATTTACTTAGTGATAGTAAAACCACAACTGTAAATTACATAGTTATTAAATAACAAGATAAATTGTTGCTAGAGAAGTTAAGGACATCACAATGCAGAGAGAAGAACTAGAATTCATTATTTTGGCCGCAGGAAAGTCTACGCGAAATTTCCCCCACTCAAAAGGAATACCTCACAAGTCATTGGTTCCCTTTGGCAGCCG
Organism: Pseudomonadota bacterium; assembly: GCA_036340215.1. GTDB lineage: Bacteria > Pseudomonadota > Gammaproteobacteria > Comchoanobacterales > Comchoanobacteraceae > JABJPE01. Next base: position 9,696 of record JAYYZF010000041.1, read on the forward strand.
TAAAATTATTGATCATCTTATGAGTGAAATAATATCTGCAGGGGGCAAGTATATCACCATTGTTGTTTCTGATGATAACGCCAAAAAGGCTTTTCAAGAGTGTTTCAAACGCGAAGAAATTGTTGAAAATAAATTTAAGAAATCGAATAACCAAATAGGTTTGGAATTATTGCAAAGTATATACATCCCCAAAGATGTGAACATAAAATATGTTATACAAAAAGAGCCCAAAGGGTTAGCGCATGCAATTGGCTTAGCAGCGCAAGAAATAAAGAATAGAAATTTGGCCATAATGCTACCTGATGACATAATAATAACAAACGATGGTATCTCTGTAGTAAAGAAAGTCGTTGAAAAATACAAAAATGATGGCTCTAAAGGAAACTTGTTCTTAACCCGTAAGGTTAATGACATATCGAGATGGGGTATAGTAGAGAATGGCAAGCTTATTGAAAAACCAAAAACAAGTAACTCAAAAGAAGCAGCAATTATGCTGTTCATATTAGATAAAGTGGTCGGTACGCGGTTAATCAAAGCGGCTATAAATGCGGATACACCAGGCACATATGAATATGAGAAATGGCAAAACCAAGAGGAAATACATCACTCAAGATATCTAAATGAAGAAAGTACTAAAGATCCAGAAAGTATGGCAATAAGAACCTTTAAAATTTGTGATGAAGATATTTTTCTTGACTGTGGAACATTGGAAGGTTACGAAAAAGCATTACTTTACACCCTGACAACCACATCATTTTTTAGAGAAGAAAATAGGGAATTTATAATTAATCACTTAGATAAGATTTGTGCAAAAACGTAGGTGTTTTCAAATAAAAGTAGCATTAACATAGTTTAAAAAATAAAACCTTCGTAATAAATAACATTACAAAATTTATGAAAAAAACACTTAAATCCTAAAATTTTAACTACTGCGAAATGAAAAACTAATATAAGTAAATAGTATGATCCGTATCTAGTTTGAATAACTATGTGGTTCCAACTTTGATATAGTTAATTTATCATCTACTTCTAAAGGAATACTCGGAGCTTCTTTCATAGCACCATTTAAGGAAATTAGACTCTCAGAACTTGTATCAGTAATAACAGGTATACTCTCTATTTTGTCCCAGTCAGCTAAGACGATATCTTTGGCATAGTACAAACCAACAAGCCAAGCAGAAATACTTAAGCATTTTAGAAATAACAAAAGTAAAGATAGATATGACATATTTGTTGTCATAAAAAATGAAAAAATAGATAGCGCAGTTATACCAGAATTTTTTAAATATCCAATATGATTTCCGCTTTTTGCTGTATGCACTAAGGCAAAAATAGGTAGAAAGATAATACAGCACAATGCACGAGTATAGAGTGGCATTTTTTCCCAAATCAAACTGAGATTATTACTGAATGCAATATAATTATTCTTGATCCATGGAAAACCAACATCAATGCAGTAACTCCAAAGTCTTTGTATAAAACCAGGCACCTCTCCAAGAAAATTTACAAAGAAAGTAATAATTTGCCAAATACATTCAAGGAATATTGTAACTCCAGCGGCAATTGGCATGAGTATGTTATCAAAAAAATATGAAAATAATTTGTGAATTCCATACACCACAAATAATAACAGCTCTATTAGCTTATATAAGATAGCAAAAATCACATCGCATATTCCAAAAACTATTTTTAATGAAAAAAAACCTAAATAATATAGTGGCTTTGTAATAAGCCAATTTAAAGCAGGATATATTACGCGTAAAATTAACAGATTATAGACTATTTCTGCGAAAATAAATTTTAGAATATTAAAAACAGTTAAAGCTAAAGTTGTAACTAGTTTTTGCAGGAAATAGGAAACCCTCCTGAAAAACAATTTATTTTTATTCCGAGGTGACGACATTTATACATTCTTATAAAAACAAGTTTTATCATACATATAACAATAATAAATGTCAATTTCAACCATTACTAATTAAGATACAAAGAGCATCAACCCAAGTAGAATTGTCGTTTAAACATGGAACTAGAGTAAAATCTTTACCCCCAAGCTTGAGCCAATCTTCCTTTGCCTCCATTCCTATTTCTTCAAGGGTTTCCAAACAATCTGCAACAAATGATGGACATATAACGGCAATATTTTTTATTTCATGCTGCTTGGATAAAGACTCCAAAATATCGTCTGTATATGGAGTAATCCATGGAGTTTTGCCAAGACGCGACTGGAAAGATACCACGTAATCTTCTCGGTTTATACCCGCGCGCTCAGATATTAGTTTTGCTGTTTCATAACATTGGGCTCTGTAACACACCTTGTTAGATTCTGATATACTAGGGCAAGGTTGCTCAGCTTTACAGACATAAGCGCACCCAGATTTCTCAATATGCCGAACGGGCAAGCCGTGAAAACTGAAAATTACCTTATCAATCTCTTTACCGTTTATACTCTTTTTTAATTGTTCAGAATATGCTCCTACGAAACCCGAACTATTGTAAAACTCAGGGAGAAAATTTACTGGTTGGATATACTGTTTCTCAGACAATATTTTGAATATTTTCTCATTTACCGATCCACTTGTTGCTGAAGCATATTGTGGAAATAATGATAACACAATGATCCTATCACAATCCTTAAGGCTGTTAAGTCCAGCTTCGATACTTGGATCACCATATCTCATTGCTAACACAACCTTGTAATCATCTCCGAGCTTAGTGGCAACTTTCTTTGTTAATTTATCTCCGTATACTCTTAAAGGAGAACCATCAGCGAACCAAATTTTCTTATATGCTGCTTGTGACAACTTTGGCCTGAACGGCAATATAAAAAGATATAAAAGTAAATAGCGGATTAATATCGGCAAATCTATAACTCTAGCGTCAGATAAGAATTCCCTGAGATAAGAACGAACACTAGATAAATCTGTAGATGCGGGAGTCCCTAGGTTAACAAGCAACACACCAATAGACATAATAACTCTCAACTAAAGTGGTAATTTTATTCTAAATTTAGATTTAACTCAACAATATTAATAAACCATAAAAAAATAAAAAAACTTTTTTTTGCTATTAAGGTTTTTTTTAAATAATATTAATATAGAGGTAGGGAAAATCATTATGGATATGGATAAATCTTCAGTAAAACAGGAATCTGGAATTAAAGGCGCAAATCAGCAATTTGCTGATTTAATGCAACGCTCTTTATTGCTGATAGAAGTTTTACAGAAAGAAATGCCTAACTCAGACAAACTAACTCAACTTTGCTCTAGACTCCGGAATTTATTACTATACGACACCATTTCTACTGAAATGAAAGAAATACTTATTAAGTTCCTACTATCTTCTAGTGAAGAAGATAAATCATTTAGCGGAATCAATCAAATCAAAACTCTTCTGGCAAAATACTATACAAAACAAGAATATATGTACGAGTATAGATCTATACACGTGGATAGTTGTTTAAGTTCGATTTACATTCTTGTTGGAATATTAGTAACAATCATGGCTCTTTCTACAAGCAAACCAATATTACTCACATGTGCGATCGCTGGGTTAGGTATCGCTATATTCGACGTAACCGTGAAGATACCACTCGAAATGTATTCATTCCTAGATATCAATAACTCACAAGCAGAAGAGTACAGGCAAAAGACAAACAGACAAAAATTATTATTTTTTATTAAAAGAGTATTAGAAGATCCTCAAAAAATTTTGCTATCTCTTGTAACTCTTTTTGGTGCTATAATACTTCTATTATCTATTACTTCCCCAGCAATTGTAAGCTTAGCCCCCATCCTAGTGCCAGTTACAGTAACAACTATGAGTTTAATAGGTATTTTCTTAGTTTATAAGGAATTAAATAAATGCAAAAGCCTACTAAATGATCTTAATGAGAAAACTAAAGACACGCACATCTACGCAGAAAAAATAATTTTAGAGGCTGATAGATTTCATAATATTATTTATAATTTTCAGCTAATACCAACTAAAAAGTTAAAAGAAATATATAGCATTATAAATAAACCAGATACCAATAGCGTAATTGAGAAAAATAAAATCAATGAAGAAGATAAGGAAGTATTAAAATCTGAACAAGCAGATCCATTTCTACAAAAACATGCAGATGAGTTAGCGAATGTTGAACAGAAAAAAAATGATAAGTCTAATGATGCACAAGCTGGAAATAATGAAGAGCTAAAAAATAATGAGGAAAATTACACTAAAGAGGATTCAAGCATAGATATAACAACAAGAGGAACAGATCTAGAAATCACCACAGAGACTAAAACTAGCACTAGAAGCTCAGAATTTTTATCTAAATCTTCTGAAAACAAACAACAAGCTGATAATATAGCCACGGATAACGAACAAGATGCTAGCGAAACAGATGGTGAATCTGAAGGTGAAAGAGAAGGAAGTAGTAACAAAAAGAAAAATTGAATCCTTAATAATTGCTCTATATAATTTCAATTAAAACACATACAAGAATAAATTAAGAAAAGCTAAGAATAAGCCGGCGTTCATCCTGCCGGTTTATTATTTTAATTTAAATTTTCTTTTACCTTGAAGAGATTTTGCCTACCCTGATATATTTCACTTGCTCTAGCTGCTTTCTTACCTGGCAATTGTAGTATCGTTAATAATATACTCCCAGAACTTACTTGGATCTCTAATCCAGCCTCATCCCAAGATATTACTTCTCCATTATTAAAGCTAGAATTACTATTACGACCAATCTTAGCCTCATGAACTTTTATATTGGTATTCTTGTGGCTAAAAAAGCAACCAGGCCAAGGCTGCAATCCTCTTAACTTGAGGATAATGTCTTTAGCAGATAAATTGAAATTTATTTTACCATCTTGTTTTGATAACTTTGGTGCATATGTTGCGAGCTCGTCGGCTTGAGGCTGTGGCAGAGAAGATTTTGTAATGAGATTATTAATAGTGTATAACAATGACTTTGCGCCAACAACTGCAAGCCTATCGTAAACCTCTGCAGCAGTCTCATTCTCAGCAATATCATAGCTTGCCGTATGATAAACAGGACCAGCGTCAAGCTTTTGAACAAGGCGCATTATACTTACACCAGTTACTTTATCTCCTGCCATAATCGCCCTGTTTATTGGTGCTGCGCCACGCCATTTAGGTAATAATGAAGCATGTACATTTAAAGAGTCTATCTTTGGAATCTTGAGAACACTTTCAGGGAGTATCATACCATAAGCCACAACAATAAGTAGATCTGCTTCATAAGCAGCAAGCTCAGAAATCGCAGCATCATTTTTGAAATCTAAAGGGGTGTGTACGGTCTTTCCATGCGCCTGAGCTAAAGCTTTTACTGGACTAGGGCACAAGTGCTGCCCCCTGCCCTTAGGCCTATCCTGCTGAGTATAAACTGCACATACATCATGTTTACTCTTAAGTAAATATTCCAAAGATGGAACTGCAAATTCCGGGGTTCCCGCAAATACGATCTTATACACTAAAAATTCCTATGATAAAATTTTCTTTTCCAGCTTTTTGCGGCGAAGACCTTTTATATAATCTATGTAAAGTTTTCCCTCTAAATGATCCAATTCATGTTGAATAACTCTAGCCATGAATCCGGTCTCATGCAAACTAATAATCTTCCCGTTTTCATCTTGGGCTTCTAGAGTTATTTCCTCCGCTCTTTCAACACCTGATGCAAGTGACTTTCCTTTTCTTGTATTAACTGACATACAACCCTCACGCAAAAGACTTGTTCCAGTATGAGATGTTATAACTGCATTTACTAAGCATAAGGGTTTATTTTTCTCTGGAGAAATATCAATGACAGTCACATAAGGAGCATCGGGAATATCAAGTTGAGTTGCAGCTAGTGCTGCACAGCTATCAGCATGATATAATGTTTCAAACATATCAGCGACTATCTTCTTGAAGCTTTCGTCAAAAACCTCAACACGCTTACCTTTCCGCCTTAGAAGTTCTAAATCTTCAGGATATTGTAATATTTTAATTACACTCATAAATGCCCTCTATATATTATTTATTATGTCTCTTTCAGCAAGTCTTTGAGCAGACAGAACATTATTTACATTATAGCAAAAATATCAGGCAATCTCAATGTTTACACCTTCAATAATAAGATAAAAACATGGTATGATAGAGCTTTTAATAAATGTGATATGTGCCATGGACCAGAATAAAGTAAAATCATTCATTAACAATTTTTGGGAAGAAAAAGCTATTCCTGGCTTAGAAGCATTTATCAAAATACCAAATAAATCGCCAGAATTTGATGATGATTGGGAAAGAAATGGACACATGGACAATGCTGTGCAGTCTATTATTGACTGGTGCAATAACAATAAAATTAAGAATATGTCTTACAAAATTATCAAAGATAAAGGCAGGACCCCTCTAATACTTATAAATATACCTGGAGATATAAAAAAAAATATTCTGATTTATGGACATATAGATAAACAACCAGAAATGACTGGATGGGATGATGATTTAGGACCATACCAACCAAAAATAAAAAATGGCAATCTATATGGGAGAGGTGCTGTTGATGATGGATATGCAATTTTCTCAGCTTTCTCAAGCATAAAGGCAATAGAAAAGCAGAATCTTAGCTATCCCAACATCCAGATTATGTTAGAAGCTAGCGAGGAAAGTGGGAGTATTGACTTACCGTTTTATATGGAAAAATACGCTCCTGAAATCAAATTACCAGACCTAGTAATATGTCTAGACTCTGGCTGTGCAGATTATGAGAGATTATGGCTTACATCATCACTAAGAGGAATGCTTGCCGGAAATATTACAATTAAAGTTCTACAAGAGGGAGTCCACTCAGGCATGGCTGGTGGCATAGTACCATCTGCTTCAAATATATTAATGCGCCAATTATTAAAAATAAGCGATACAGACAATATTCTCACACTACCTGAATTTAAAGCAAATATTCCTAAAGAAAGAATAGCGCAGATAAATGAAACAGCAAAAATATTAGGCGATAAAGTATTTAAAGACTTTCCTTTTTCCCAAAAAACAAAACCACTTACTGAAGATAACAAGCAACTTATAATCAATCAAACTTGGTTAAATAGCTATGAGATTATTGGAATAGATGGGATACCTAATACAGTAGATGCTGGCAATGTTCACATCCCCAAAATAACAGCAAAGATTTCATTTCGCCTGCCTCCAACATGTAATGCAAACAATGCCGCTGAAGCAATTAAAAATGAACTTGAAAAAAACACACCACAAAATAGTCTAGTAGAATTCACGCCTATAACGTCCAATAACGGTTGGCATAGCCAAATTGAGGATGAGAGCATAACTAAACTTTATAACAAAGCTTCTCTAAATTACTTTGGTAAAGAATGCGCATTTATGGGAGAAGGAGGCTCAATACCAATCATAAATATGTTGTCAGAAAAATTTCCACAAGCTAAACTTTTAGTAACAGGAGTTTTAGGGCCAGATGGTAATGCACACGGACCAAATGAGTTTTTGCGTATCGATAAAGTCGTTAAATTTAGTTGTTGCTTAGCAGAAATTATTCATAAATTTTTTCAAGATTAAATCTAAATACGATATGAAATAAATTTCATCACGGCAGCAATATTATGCATGCCTTGCTTTGCCCAAATAGGCAATTCACAACCACCATTATCAATAGCCATTTCAGCATGAGATAATTCATCATTTCGCATAACACTCATAATCTCATAACTTCTTTTATCATTTTCTGGCAATCTTTGCATATAATCTTCAAGGTGATATGTAACTTGATATTCTGTCTCAGCTAAAAAGCCTAAATTCCACTCATCACCCAAAAGACCAGCCATATATCCCATTGAAAATGAACCGGCAAACCAAACCAAGTTAAAGTAACTTAAACTACCCCCTAACTCCCGTATACGCTGCTCTGTCCAATAAAGATGATCAATCTCCTCAAATGCAGCATCCTCTAACTCCTTGACTAGTTCCTTGTTATTTGAAGCTAATGCCTGCCCCTGGTATAAAGCTTGCGCGCACACTTCACCAACATTATTCACCCGCATCAAACCTACGCTATGTTTCTTCTCCGCAACGTTGAGTGAATCATCCATACTTTTGGGTGGATAATCACGCTCCCCTCTGTGCCCACCAAAAATAGTTTTGGCCGTAAAGTCTATGTTGATGATTATTTCGTCTATTAGTGAGTAATTTCGCATATATACAAGTTCTAAGTTCACATATCAATATTTATATTATAAGATAATGTTCTGAAAAAAACACGGTTAAAAGATGGCAAGTTACAAACTCATAGAAAATAATGACGGAAGTATTACATATCATCATCAAGAAAAATTTTTTTTAGATAGCGGAGAATACCTAGATGAATTTCATATAACATATGAAGCTCATGGAAACCCAAAGAAACCAATAATCATTGTAAACCACGCGCTCTCAAGTAGCTTCCACATAAAGTCAGACGCAATAAATAGTGTACAAGGTTGGTGGGAAGAAAAAGTTGGACCAGGTAAATGCCTAGATACAGATAAATACTTTATTATTTGTATTGGAAATTTGGGAAGTTATAAAAATTGTTCAAATCCAATGAGCACCAACCCTAAAACAGGAGAGACATATAAACTAGATTTCCCACATATATCTGTAAACGATATTGCAAAAAGCCAAATAATGCTATTAAAAGCCTTAGATATAACTGAAATATTCGCAATCATAGGTAATTCAATGGGGGCATATATATCCTTAACTTTAGCTATTCACCTAGAAAAAAAGGTAAATAAACTCATATCAATTTCATCATCTTATAAAGCATATCCCAACACTAGGGCTATTCATCAAATTCAAAAGGAAATAATCACTCAAGATGAACATTGGAACAATGGGAATTACTCCAGAGAAATAAAAAGCATGAAAATAGCCCGAAAGCTTGGCTTGATAGCATACTTTAGCCCGGCATATATAAATGAAAGATTTAATGAAAAAAATAGTTTTGAATCTTATCTAGAATACAACTCGCTAAAGTTCTGTAGTTACTTTGATGCGAATACTTATATTAAAAATCTTGAAACAATGGATACATTTAATATCGATAGATATTTTCCATCAACAGCTGAAGCTTTCAAAAGAATATTCGCATCCTGTCTGATAATTTCAGTAAACTCTGACGTACTTATAAATCCTAGTCAACAAAGAGAAATGTATGAAACAATGAAATTACATGGTGTAAAAGTAAAACTTAGTATGTTGGAGTCAAAGCTTGGCCATGATGCTTTCTACAAAGATATAGAAATTGAGAAAAGTGTAAGATATCATCTATCAAACTAAAGATCTTCGCATTTCATAATGAACGCTATTCAAGGATTTAACCCAAGCACCATTAACGTGGTGAAATTTATTTAGCTGTTCTTGATATTTCTTTGCCTCAGCATAAGTACCAAAGTTAGCATATATTAAAACATACCAATGCTTATAACCATTAACCGTCTCGTAAATATACATATTTTTCTTTAGCCTAGAATTTTTTTTGAATTTAACTACAGCATCTAGGCTATATGAAGCCATCACTTGTAATGTATATCCGCTCCACTTTTCTAAAGTACTCTTGTCTTTGAATAAATTTATATCTTCTTTATGCTGAGGCAAACTTTTTGCTTGTGATAATTTATATTTAAAATCTTTTTTAGATAAAATTTTACTTGCCATTCTGGTTTTTTCTAACGGCCCTATCTTTATTTTATTATCAATATAATTTAAAAATTCCTGATTATTCATATTCGAGCTAAGCTTAGAAGTTTTCTTACCCTGAGCTACACCTTCACTTTTAATATTATTAAAAGCAACTTGCGGATTCTCGTTATCCAATGTCTTTTTAACAACATCTGCAGGCATAGTATTTCCTACTATTGGACTAGATGCTGATTGTAAGCTTTGGTTAAAATTATGCCCTGACAAAACACTATTATACCACCCATAACATCCACATATTAATACCAGATAGCTTATAGAAATTATAAAATTTAAAAATAAATCATAGTTTTCTCCAAACCTCAAGTCTGCGACTGTTGTAGGTCGGGTTGATACTTCTGGCATAACTTGTGATTTTAGATAATTGTATAATACCTTATCGGCAACCATATTAATTCTATGTGGAACCCCATCTGAAAGATCATAAATTTGCTTGAGTATTTTTTGTGATAATTCTGGCAGTGCTCCTGACCAATTTGATTTAACCAAACAGCTATGTAAGTAAGCTTTAAGCTGGTGCTCAGGTAAAGGCATAACACTAAAATGAAGTGGACGAACGTTTGAATGCACGTAACTATATTGCTTTATTAATCTCTCGTATAAGGTTTCTCTACCACATAAAATAACTCTAAGTATTGAAGAATTCCTCTGCCTTGTTATTATTTCTAAAACCAGATTTAAGCATCCAATATTCAATAAATGAGCGCTGTCAATAATCCATAATATTGGCTCGACCTTTTGTGATAGTGTATCATGTAATAATGAAATTTTTGCAGCATCACCAACTGCATTTCTAGGTATATCCAGTGACAAATCAAAAACAAGCTTTGCAAATAAGTCATTCCCTGTAAGTGACGAATTAGCCTCTACAAAAGATGAGCTTAAGTCTGAACATTTCATGAATGATTTCAAAATAGATGTTTTACCCAAGCCTGATGCACCAGAGACCACAGCAAAAGTTTCCTCAGACCTTACGAACATCTCAAGGCTATCGAGTGTATCCTGATAGTGAGGTAAACTTACACTCTCAACACAATTGTTTGAGGTAAGAAAAGGGCTACAACCTAAGCCTAAGTCTACCCATGGATCCATGAGTCTTACTTTTGCTCTATAGGCAGCAGTTTTATTGTATGTGAGATCCTCTCTATACATGCTCATCCTTTCTGGGCAACTCTATAAAATATAAACCATGTAAAACCAAATATAAAGTTATAAATTACCAAAGAGTCTAGAGCAGAGCTATTTTTTTAACTAAAATAATTTTAAGAATGACAAAAAGTATTTTATCTTATAGTATTTCAATGTTAAATAAGAAATGTTGTTGTAAGTTGGTATTGCTAAGCACATTAATTACTGGTTACAAAAACACTTTTGGCACCTAAATAAAACTCAGGTAAAGGAATTTTTGAGAAAGTTCATATGTCACTTCTAGATAAGTTAGCAACCCCCTCTTGGCTCATACTGCAAATACTAGTATTTCCAGTAATTATATTTTTAATCACTCTAAAAGCCATATTAAGGTTGGCAAGGTCAAATAATTGTCTAGTCTTAGCCTTAGTAACTCTGGGGATATACTCAATAAATTTATTTCCTCACACAGCTGTAGTTATCTGGCTTCTAAAGTTAATAAATTTTGACCCCGCCCTACTACTAGCTACCTCTATTCTTCTCATATTTACTCATATGATAGCATTGGTTTACCATGAAAATAAAATCATTGGTAATTCATTACTAATAAGTATTGGCAGTCTTTTAGCATCTGTTGCCTTGAATACTTGGCTTCCAAAATTTAATTTAATAACTGCTATTATATCATCAGCCCTAATATTAAGTGCTGTTACTGGTATAGTCGTTGCGTGCTACAACTTATATGTCATATTCAGACCTGAAAAAGATCTAAACTTAACTACAAATGATAAAAAAGTAATAGAGTTAAATCTTAGATCTGCTCTGGGTATGAGAGCTGAAGATTGTAAAGATAAACTAGCTCCTAAAACACTTCAATTTATTTTCAGATCTATTTGCTCTCAAAAAAAATATGAACAGGCTCTTAAATATACTGAAAACATATTAGTACGGCAAATAAACAGAGAACTTAGCCAATATGTAAAAAACGGCAGAGTAACAAAAACCGAAGAAGAAAGAGAGCGCGCAATATATTTTCTATACTCAATCTTAATCCAAGTGATGATAAGTAAAGAAATAAAACTAGAAGATGGTACTATTGTAAGAAAAGTCGCGTTAACACCAAAATGGCTTGGCTGGGTAGACTCGCCTTATTTTGCACTTGAAGTAAGTAATAGTGAAGATAAAACCCTAAAAGTTGTCTTCTCTGGTACAAGCGTATTACCTGCTCCATGTCCTGGAGTAGTATGGACTCACTTAGCAGATTTTACCCCTAGCTTGAACATAGGGACCCCATTAATGACTGTATGTAATGGTAAAATAGGTGAAATATTAGGGAATAATCTCTATAAAAATTACAACAAAACTCTAATTGGAATGAGCCTTGGAGGATGCATTGCAAGATTAACAAACAAAGAGTTTTCTAATAGTATTGACAAAGTAGTTACTTTTTCTTGTCCTGGTGAATTAAGCTTGACTACTGCAAGTAAATATTATTTTTCATTAGCATTTATATGGCTAATATCATTAATCTTTTTAAATAAATTCTTGTATGGCGGAGATCTTATTAGCGGAACAATATCACTACTTAAATCACCGGTTTTAGGATTGTATTACGGAAACCTTATAGCAATAAGCCTATTTTCTATTTTATCTATCAGCTCATATCTAAGAGGAATTTATAAGGAAAACAACCTACAGCTTACTAAGGAAAATGAAACTCATTATAGAAATATTGGCGACATTATCCCCTTCATTGGATCTTTTCCAGAAAAAGCTAAAATTTTCGTTGCACAAACCATATCACATGAGTCTTGTGCGCATATATCTTTTCCGAAAAATATAAGCCCACTAAAAGATCTTTGCTAACAAATCTTCAAGCTCGCTTAAATTTGAGTACTTCAAAGTGAGACTATTTCTTTTTAGAGAAGCATTCTTGCCAAATTTATTTCTCAATTTTACCTCATAAGATTTTTCATACTCTATTAGTGATTCATCATACTTATTTTCTTTAGAAACAGGCTTTGTATTCTTCCAATTTCTGACAAAATTTTCTGCTGCTCGCACCGACATACTCTTTTTCATGATACTTGCAGCAACAATTTCTCTATCAGCTGATGGAAGTGAAAGCAAAGTCCGAGCATGACCCATCTCAATCTGATTCTTTTTTACCAAATCTTGTATGTTTGGCTCAAGCTGCAATAAACGCAAAGTATTTGTTACCGCGGTTCTAGATTTTCCAAGCACATCAGCAATACTTTGGTGAGTGAGCTCAAATTCGTTTATTAATCTATCCAAACCCTGAGCTAAATCAATTGCGTTTAAATCTTCCCGCTGCATATTTTCTATTAGTCCCATAGCCATTGCTGCTTCGTCTGCAATTTCCTTGATTACTACCGGAACCATTTTTAATCCTGCAAGCTGAGCCGCACGCCAACGCCTTTCACCAGCAATAATCTCGTACTTTTTTGGACCTGCTGCTCTAACAATTAACGGTTGTATTATACCCTGTGACTTAATAGATTGAGCAAGCTCTTCAAGTGAATCTTTGTTAAATTGGCGTCTCGGCTGGTACTTTCCCGGAAATAATGAAATTATATTCGCTTTTGTAAGCTGTCCAGTAGTACTTGTTTGCACAGGTTTATTAATACTAGAAAGTAATTCGGTTAAACCCATGTCATGTAGGCCCTTACCTAATCCTTTTTGTTTAGTCATAATAGCTCCTCGAAAAATCTATATAGAACTTACCGTAAGTAGTTTTTGTGAAATACGTAAATTTAACTCTCCAGCTAGCGCTAAGTAACTCACTGCTCCCTGAGAAGTATTATCATAATAAAGTGCGGGCTGCCCATGGCTTGGTGCTTCAGCCAGTCTTACATTTCTTGGAATAACAGTTTGCAATACCAAAGATCCAAAATGAGCTACTAACTGATCAGAAACCTGATTAGCAAGCCTATTTCTACCATCAAACATTGTGCGTAAGACACCACCAATGGCTAGATTTGGATTTGCTGATCGCTTTAGCTGCTCTATTGTAGCTATCAAAGAAGTCAAACCTTCAAGAGCATAATATTCGCATTGTACGGGAATTAAAACAGCAGATGCAGCAATCAGTGCGTTTACAGCTAACTCATTCAAACCTGGAGGACAATCAATAAAAATATAATCATAATCTTTTTCTATTTTTGCTAACGACTCCTGCAGCAAGTACTCCCTATTTTCAAGCTGAGTGAGTTTAACTTCAGCAACTGTCAAGCGTCTATCACTTGGTATTATATCATAGTTATAAGTGGTACTAACAATTGCATCTTCTACTTCACACTCACCAAGTAAAACTTCTTTAGCTGTCATATTATCAGATCTGACATTTATACCACTCCCAGTAGATGCATTTCCCTGTGGATCGAAGTCTATAAGCAATATTTTTCTCTTAGTCGCTGCTAAGGATGCTGCTAAGTTTACAGACGTAGTTGTTTTACCAACACCACCTTTTTGATTTGTTATTGCTATTACTGCTGTCATACTCTCTTCACCTCTTAGTGATTGTTGTAAATGGTTTAATCTTTACAAGACAACGAGAACTGTTTATCCCCTTTATCTTTACAGGTATTACCTCATGCCAACAACTAATCGCATTTAACTCCGAATTGTTGAGCCTGGCCTTCATAGACCACAAAACACCATCTTCTGTTAAAACGTGCTGAGTTAATTTTACTGTTTTTTCCAGAGAAGCAAAAGCTCTAGTTACAACAACTTTGAATAATGCGTCAGGTTTATAGCAGTCTATGTTAGTATTTTCAATGTGAGTACGTTCTAGCTTTAACTCATTTACAACTTGTGATAAGAAACAACACCTTTTTTGCGAAGAATCTAACATAACTGTAATTTCGGGATTTGCGATTATAGCTAAAGGAACTCCCGGAAAACCTGCACCTGAACCCACATCTAAAAATCGTTTTTTCTGCACTACATCCTTCAAAGCTAAGCTATCTAAAACATGAAGACTTACATAGTCTTCTGGCTTTACTCTTGTTAAATTATGTTTTTTATTCCAAAAATATACCAGGTTTAAAAATGCCACTAATTGCTCAAGCTGAAAATCATTTATTTCCCAAGAGTTACTCACAAAACCAATCTTTAATTGCTGCTGCCAAATGTTATCGTACTCAGACATAATTTACTTTCTGCTTATCAATAAAGCCTCAACTATACCATATTTTTTATTTTTTAAAATCCTAAAATTTCTAGGAATTTCAACTTTACTATTTATACCTTTCTCACAATAGACCAAAGTAGCTTCAGTTGTAAATGATGAATTTTGTAGCAGATTAAGAAATGGTTGTAGTAAGTTTTTATCGTAAGGAGGGTCTACAAAAATTATGTCATATGGCTCAGCAATAGTAGAGTCAAAAATATCAAGCAAGGATACACACTCAAAATTTACACTTTTGTTATCTCCAAATAATTTTACATGTGAATTTATGTTTTCTAGATATGAATTATCTATATCTACAAATGTTACATGACTAGCACCTCTCGAGAGAGCCTCTAGCCCAAGTGAACCACTACCACAACATAAATCTAAGCACTTAGAACCTAGGATATCTTGCTGTAACCAATTAAACACTGTCTCTCTTACCCTATCAGGAGTTGGCCTTATATCAGAGTTTTTTGGCATTGTTATAATTCTATGACGCCATTTTCCAGAAATTATTCTAAGTTGACCTGGCTTTCGTTTATTCATGAGGGCCTACAACAACAGACACTAGAGGATTTAGCTTCATATACTTTGATATTGCCTTATTTACATCTTCTAAAGTAACTTTATTCACATTACTGACATAATCTTCAAGATAAGTTGAGGGCAAATCATATATCATATATAACGCGAGTACATTAGCTATAGCAGAATTTTGTGAGAACATTTCATAGTGATAGCTAATATTTATTTTCTTTACTTTTCTCAACTCTTCTTCTGTAGCACCATGCGCTACAAAATCTGCAACTATTCTTTTAATTTCCTTGCTTGCAACATTTCTATTTTCAGATTTAGTTTGAGTGGAAATTATGAATGGACCGCGTAATTCCAGAGGATGAACGAAGGCTGATATACCATATACTAAACCTCTTTTTTCTCTTATATCAATACTTAAACGAGAATCTAATCCCCCTCCAAGGATAGATGACGCTAAATCAAGAGCAAAAATATCTTTACTATGAGGGGTAACTCCAAGACCACCCAAAACTAATTTTGATTGTGATGAAGGGTAAGTAACCTTTACATCAGCGCTGCTTATCTCTTTAATAACCTCTAAACTAGGCAAAGTAGATCCAGAGGGTAGAGAGCTGCTAATACGATTAGCAAGCACGTGGGCTTCCTTCTCAGTAATATCTCCTACAATAGCTAGCACTGCATTTTCTTTACAGTAATGCTTGTTATAGAAGCTTTTAACCATGTCTTGGCTTATTAGCTTTACAGTTTCTTCTGTGCCATAACTAGGATGAGAATATGGGTGATCATGATACATTGCCGAGAAAAAATTCTTGTAAGCCACAGAATTAGGAGACTGATCTTTAAACTTAATTTCTTGCAAAGCATGAGACCTAATTCTGGTAAAATCATTATCGCTAAAATTTGGAGCTTTAATCATGTCGGTAAACGTTGATATAGCTGGCTCAAAAAATTCTTTACTAGATAGAGACTGAAGACTCAATGTGGCGGAATCTTTACCTGAGTTATACGAAAAAATAACACCTGAATTATCAAACTGACTAGCTATCTCATCAAAACTTAACTTTTCACCGCCAGCACTTACTAGATTATTTGTCAAAGAGGCCAATCCGTAATTAGCTCCATCACGCGAAGAGCCTGCATGGAAAGCAAGCTCTAAATTTATGATCATGTTGGGCACATGCACATAAGCCACTTTCATGCCTGAATCAGTAACCCACATATTAACTTTAGGAGAATGCGCTACTTTCTCAGAAGCATTAGCGTTTAAGCAGAGCAAGAAACAATTCAATAATAAAAGAAATGTCTTTTTCATAATTTCACCTCTATATTAACTTTGTAAAAGCTATGGTTAAGTAGGAATAAGCTTTGCAATGGTAAATTTATCCTCAACAAAGTACTTTTTCACAACCCCTTGTATTTGCTTGGAACTTACTTTTCTAATCTTATCAACAAACTCTATGTAATCTTCCCAGGAGAACCCAACACTACTCAAGGAACCGATCAAATATGCCTTATCTTCGGGGGATTCTATGGCGTAGACATTATGGGCTATAACTCTAGCCTTGACACTACTAAGAGTTCCTTCTGATATGGGATTATTTGCAATATCTAAAAGAGATTTGTATATAGCTTTCTCCAGATTTTCAACATTACTTTTGTCAGCAGGGGTTCCGAAAAAAACGAAGGATGAATCATACTTAGAAAAAAGATCATAAGAAGATCTAATCGATGTTGCAACTTGCTGCTCCCTCACCAAAGATTTCTCCATAATGGCGCTTTGGCCACCAGTCAAAATCTCACTCAACAAGTGTAGAGCATATAAATCGCCTTTATCCTCTTTAACAGCAGTTTTAAGTGATGGGACTTGTATACCCATCATTAAGGTTGGCACTTTTGCTTTTGCCTTTACAGATATTACTTTTTTTCCTAACTGAGGCACTGGTGAAAGATTTTTATTTTTATTTATTTTTTTTGGAGAAATTTTTCCAAAATATTTGTTTGCAAGCTCAAAAACTTGATCAGCAACAACATCTCCAGCAACAACAATTACTGCATTATTAGGCTCATACCAGGTTTCATACCACTGCCTCATATCAGAAGATTTGATATTAAGTATATCACGCTCCCAACCTATAACTGGATCTTGATAGGGAGTAGCCAATTTCAATGCAGCTGAAAACTGCTCCGAAGTAAGGCTTATTGGATCATCGTCTGTTCTCATACGCCTTTCTTCAAGAATCACTTTTTGCTCACTCACAAAGTCTTTTTCAGTT
>JAYYZF010000042.1:0-5918 GCA_036340215.1 Pseudomonadota bacterium
GGATTCATTTCAAAGCCAAGTACTAAACCTTCAAGTATTGAATGTACAGATAAAACCATAATAAGAAAATATGAAAGCCAATGTGCATGTTCATTATTTTTTCTTGCTATTTTCCTTCCTGTACTCTCCATTATCTGGAGAACTATTGCTGTTCCAGCGCAAATAGCGAAGATTGTGGTTGGCTGGCTTCCTGGAGGGCTTTGCTCAAGGTATTTTGCAACAGCTTCTGGGAGTAGGTGGGTTAAACCAACCCCAAGAAAAAGTCCTGTAGTTAAGGCCTCACAGTACTCAAGTAATGCTTTCAGTTTTTTTGAGCTAGAGAAAAATAGTGGAATACTTCCTATAATAAGGCCAACAAAGAATATAGCTGTCGCTGCAAAATACTTCATGAAAATATGACTTGGTAAACTTACAAAAATACGTTAAAAGTATACAAATTTACATGTTGTTTGGCAATAATCTAAATTCTATGGCTTGCGATCAAGAATTTCACTAAGAAGAAGCAGATGAATACAACATCAAGGGTTAAAAGATATATGTTTACTTCTTTGTATTTCTTTTGTAATAACTTTAATATTGAATATGAGAGTAGTCCAACTCCAATGCCATCAACTATTGAAAATTGTAGTGGTATAGTAATTATTATCAGAATTGATACTAGCATTTCGTCCCATTTTAAGTTTTCGAAAAAACTTGTATCTTTAACTATATCGCAGGCTATTAGGAATAGTATTGCTGTTGTTGCCGAATTAGGTATCAAGTGAACTAACGGGCTAAATAGAAGAGTTAAGAAAAAAAGTATTCCAGCTACAATAGTAGTAATCCCAGTTTTACCCCCAACCCCAATTCCACTTAGGGTCTCTAGATAAATACCAGAACTAGAAGTTCCGAGAAGACTCCCAGTGAAGGTTGCAAGCCCCACTGCTTCCATAGGTTTACTACAGTTATTATTACTAGCATCAGAATCTAGTGCTTTAAGCAGCGTTGCCAAGCTGGCATTACTGTCAAGTAGTACTATGATGGTTATAGCAAAAATAGCAGCTAAGTTTTTTATATGAAAAATTTCACTAAAATTAAGAGCTAAAAAACTACTCTCAAAAGAGTGTGGTATAGACACAATTGAAGGAATACTAACATGCTCAAGAATTACATAAAGTGTTGTAGCAACCAAGAGCCCAATAACAGTGTGCCCAGGAATATTCATATTTTTTGCTATATGACTAACTCCAACAGTGGTACTAAAAATCAGTAGATTATTAAGGATAATCTCAATATTACCTGAATTTGCCTTTATATAAATGCCACTGTATGAAAAAGCCACCATCATAACAAATATACCTATACCAAAGGTTATAGAGTGGGTTAGATTTTGAGGGATTGCATGATTTATGATACTGCGCAATTTAAATTTAGCAAGTATGAAAATTATTATCCCAGATACAAATACATCTGCAAGCGCATAATGCCATTCAATGCCAAGATTTCCAGTTATACCAGCAAGGAAGTAGGTGTTTATTGCACTTGTTGGTCCAATCATTATAGGTAGATTAGTTCTTAATCCAATGAATATACAAGTTATGCCTATAGTCAAGCAAGTTGCAAGAAAAACGTCAGCTTCTGGAATACCTGCAGATGACAAAATCATGGGATTTATTACACTTATGTAAGCACAAGTAAGAAAATTTATGATACCTGCTAGTATCTCATTTTTTAATTCAAGTTTGTTTTCATCACAAATTATATTTTGCATTTATAATTACTCTCTAATTGTAGATAGAAAAAACTCTAAGCTGAGATGCGACTGAGTGTGAGAAATTTACAAGGTATATTATTGTTTCTAATATCATAATTGTTTTAGTTAATACTTAACAGCAGCAAGTCTGATGTTCTTACCACACAAAGTGGCAAGAAGCGGATCATCCGTGACCCTCACCAGACCTAAACTGCTAATCGTAGTATATTTTATTTTCAACAATTTGACCATAAATTAATCTTAATTATTATCAAGACCTTACTAATTTTATGTTTTTTTTGCGTGAAAAAAACATAAAAATTATGTTTTTTGAGTTGTTTCTAGTATTTTTCCTTGATAAACATTGACAACTCCAGTAGTGGTTAAAAGTTTTAAGCTACCATCAAAATTAATACCTATATTCTGCCCAGAGATTGTTTTATTTCCAATTTTTACAGATATACTTTTTTTATAATACTTATCAAATTTCGGCCAAACAAGCATCAAATTATTTACAGAGTTTATGTTTAGATTATTCAGTTCCGTTATAACCTTCGTTATTATATCTGCAGCTAATAAATTTCTATTTATTTTTACTTCAGAAATTTCACTTAAGCTTGTTTTTTTATAGTTTGTCTGACAGCTATTTTTATAGATATTTAATCCTATTCCAACAACAACATTTGGGTTTTCTTTAAGCATAGAAAATTGTTCTATGAGTATGCCACCTAGTTTTTGATTAGAGTAGTAAATATCATTAGGCCATTTTAATTTTAATTCTTTAGTATTCGTATATTTATTTAGCGCTTGGTATATAAAAATACCAATTACTATACTCAGACTACTCATCATTGATTTATCTTTAACCTCCCAAGTAAAACTCAGCCATATGCCAAGATTTGTCGGGGAATCCCAACTTTTACCGTATGTGCCTTTCCCAGCTGTTTGTGTTTCTGCAAGGACAAATTTGAATTTCTCTGGCTTGTTACCATATTTACGAAGTAGATATTCATTCGTCGAATCAATACTTTCTAGTATTTCAATATCATTACCTATTTTAGATGCAGTTTCTACCTCTAAAGATGTAAGAATTTCCTCTTTATTTAATGCTATTGAATTTTTTTTGTTGCCCATTATTTACTAGGTTGTTATGTTAAAAATTCATCCTGACATAATCGGTATAAAATGTCACGCTAAGGATTAAGCATGAGAAAAATAATATTATTTATCCATGGTTGGAGTGAAAGTAGCGATTGCTTTAAACATGCACATGAGTTTCTTCATTCTTGTTTCGATTTGAGCAAATATCAAATAAATTTTGCCGACTTCATCACTATGGATGATAGTATAACTTTTTCAGATCTAGTCATTGCAATGCAAACGGCATGGAAAAAACATGATTTACCTCTTGATGGCAAACATGTTGATATAATAACTCATAGCACCGGCGCATTAGTTTTACGAGCATGGCTTAAAATGTATTTCCCAAATGGCGGTAGTCCTATTCGTCATCTTATTATGTTTGCACCGCCAAACTTTGGTAGCCATCTAGCTCATTTAGGTGGTGAGTTTTACAGTAGGTTATATAAAGGTTTTAACAGAAAACATCCCTTTGAGGTTGGGCAAAATTTACTTAATTCACTTGAGCTAGGCAGTAATTTTCTCAATGAATTAGCTGAGTTTGATTGTTTTTCTGATAACACTAGTTTTCAAGTTGATGATATTTTAACTACAGTTTTTATTGGCTCATCTGGTTATAATGGGCTGGCTGCAATTGCAAATGTTCAAGCTTCAGATGGGGTTGTGCCAATTGCAAGTACGAGTTTATCACCTCAAAAATTAATTATAAATTACGATAGTAATGATGAGGTATATGTGGATCTAAAGACGTCTAAGTCAATGATTGCATATAAAATATTTCCATATTTAAACCACTCGACAATATTGTCAACCTCGTTTTCAAACCTAAAATTTAGGAGCTATTTCCGTAAGGCACTGACAGTAACTTCAACAGAATATGAAGACTATTGCGCTAATTTAGCTAAAGAAAATAAGGCTTATTCTAGAATATGTAAGGATCTATTCTTGCAACAAACTATAATCAAAGTTAAAAATCAATTTAATGAGCCGGTACCTGATTATTTTTTAGAATTTGCTGCAGATAACTGTAAAAATTTAAGTAATATGAATAGCTTTCACGATGACTTTTTGAAAAATGTACATTGTAATAGACATTCCCCAGATATCAGAGTTTTTACTTTCGATACAGATGTCCTTCAGCCTTTTTATATGAATTCAAGGACAAAGATAGACATAAGCTTAACTGCAATGCCATCTTTGGAAAAGAGTAACGCAAGTGCTGGCTATATATCTCATGATGTAATCAATAGCAAAGCTTTAATTATGCAAGTTTCAAAGTTAAGACATATATTCAAGCCTTTTTCTACCTTACTTATTGATTGGACAATTAATAGAGAGCTTAAATCAAATATCTTTACTTTTCATGAGGATCACAGTCATGGTATTTCTAGCTGAGAAAATTAATATTAAAAAAATATTAATTTAATTGATACACTTTCATCTATGGAAAATTTTATGATTATCTTTCTATGTTTGCTATTTTAATTTGTGATAATTGCGTAATAACTTTTTTGCCTTTAGAGAAGTAATTATTTTTTTTGTTCACGTGTTCATGGTTCTATTTCATGAATGGGTCATTGAATCTTCTCCTTCAGAAGCAGTATTATACTCATCCTCCGAATCTATAATCGTATAGGTATTTCCTGAAGAATTATGAAAAAAACTATTTCTATTCTCTTTGACTGTTGCTTCGTGAATATTAGGTGTAGTTTTCTCAATATTTTCACTATTCTGGTGTGAATTATAAACTTCACTATTTTCTGGAGATGATGCAATAGTAATGGGACTTGAATTATCACTTGTATTATATGAATTTTTATCAGATCCAGTTAAGTCAATAATTTCGGTAAAATTATTATTAATGTTGCTTTGTTTTTCTTCTTCATAGCCAGTCCCACCAAATAAAGATAAATGGGTTTTTTTTCCTAATTCAGGTCCAGGTTTATTTTCATTAATGGCCCCCCCATTTAATACATCGTTTTCACCTGTCTTTATTATAGTGGCTGAGTCTTGTTCTATAGAAAGACTCCGTTTCTTCTCTCTAGGATATTCAGTCATCTCTTCTTCATGTCCAGGAAAGATTTCTTGCTGTGAATTATTATTTACACCTGTATTTTCAAGTCCTGTCGTAATTTTTACTTCATTTGGATTATCAAGTGATCTTTTTTGCTTGTCTTGTAATGCTATTAATTCACTTTTTGCTTTTGTAAGATCAAGATCAATATCAAAGAAATCTTTTTTACTTAGATGTGACAGCGCAAAAAATAAAGACTCATCTTTAAAAAATAAGTATTTAAGAAGTTTATTAAGCTTATCATCAGTTCCATTTAATTTTATTTCTGGGATGTTTACTATGAGATCCAATAAAGATATAAGCTCACTGTTAAAACCTTCAATAACTTCTCCATTCATAATTTTTCTTAAGTTTTGTTGCAACAACTCCATTTTTAGAGGATCTTTAATAGATTCCTTGTGTAAATCTGTCAACTTTTCTAACGCACATTTACTTATATTATGAATTTTTTTAGCATGTTCAATAATACAATCGATTGTGGTTTCAGAAAAAGAAGATCTTATTCTAAGTATACTATTCTCTAAATCTTGCAGATCTATGGGCAAATAGTAATGTTTGTTTTTAATATCAGTAAAGTCAAAATAATATTTATTATATAAAGACAAAATAATATTAGGTAGACCCCAGTTATGTGCCCTTACAATAAGTCCTAGTACAAGAGGTTCAAAATAATAACTACAGTCTGCTCCTCTTGACTTAATATATCCTAAAAAATTAGTTAATATATGATATAATATATCTTCTTTGTCTCTTAAAATGGCAAGTGTCGCAATATTAAGAACTAAATCTATATTATAACCGATGTCTTCTCTACTATCAGTAGGTGAACATTCTATTAAGTTCTCAATTATGCCCTTCAATATCTCATGTTTTTTTTGATTATCTATTGCTTTATGCGTTATTACTTTATCAAAAACCCAACAAAGATCATCAGGATTAAATACTATATTATTTTTGGTATTTGAATCTGAG
>JAYYZF010000043.1:0-22809 GCA_036340215.1 Pseudomonadota bacterium
GTATAATTAAATATCTTTTATAAAAACACATTGGTTCTTATGAAGCAAAAACATATAGTTATATCAAATAAAATTAAAGTAGCAGAAAAAGTTATACTTACGGAAAAACAAACCCACTACCTCAGGAATGTCTTACGGAATAAAGTTGGCAACAAAATAATATTATCTAACTATGATGGAGATTACGAAGCGGAAATAAAAATCATAAATATAAATAGTTGTGTGTTATTGCCAGTAAAAAAAATAAGAGAAAATAACAACAATCTTGTAAACATTCATCTTTACCAGGCGGTATGTCAGCAAAAAAAATTGGATTTAATAGTACAAAAAGCAACAGAACTTGGAGTTAGATCGATTACCCCAATAACTACAACAAGAGTAAAAGTAAGAATTGATGATAACAAATCTAGAGCAAAGATTGATAGATTAAAGGAAATAGCAACAAATGCATGCCAACAATCTAAAAATAATACCTTACCCCAAATACATAACATTACCGCTTTAAATAAACTAGAGTTAGAATATGATTCTATAAGTCTTTTACTAGATCCTGAAGCGAAGAACTCTTTAAAGAACATCAAAAGAAAAAATACAAATATTAATTTATTTATCGGCCCGGAAGGAGGTTTTACCGAAGATGAAAAAAATATAATTACAAAACTTAATGCTGAAAAAATAAGTTTTGGACCTAGAGTTTTAAGAACAGAAACAGCAGCAATAGCTGTTATTTCAGGTATAAATGTACTTTGGGGTGACTGTGGATAGTGAAGAAGCCCGTGTAAGACATAGCCCATACAGCCTGTGAGATATGTCTCAAATATTATTCTGTTAAAAAAAATCAAATCTCAAACTTATTGATTTTACTGCTCAATAAAATTCAAATAAAAATAGCAAAAATTTTTCTCCTTATAACAGCTTGCGCCACTTAATTACAAATGGTAAATTTCTAGTATTAGCTTATAAGATTTATAGCTCTGCTAAGCTTACAATGGAATGAAAAAATAAAAGGACTTTTTCACAGGACGTAACTTTCGCACGGATCAGCGATGAAGAGGGGCTGGCCCCCTCTTCACCTCAATATATAAAAAATGATATTATTTTAAAGAATATCATAGCCAATAGCATTCCTACTGGAAATGTAACAAACCAAGAAAGAAATATATTTCGCACAACGTTAATATTAATTGCCTCTATACCTCTTGCCATACCTACGCCTAAAACTGAACCAACAAGTATATGAGTAGTAGAAACTGGCATGCCAAGACCAGATGATATTACAACTATAGAAGCTGTTGCTAATTGAGCAACAAATCCTCTAGTTGGAGTTAGATCAGTAATACCTTTACCAACAGTTGCAATAACTTTATAACCATATGTAGTTACTCCTAATACAATCCCAAATGCACCAAGAAAAAAAATCCAGCCAGGAATTAGCGCATTAGCAGCAGTAGCTGATTCAGTATCGACTATAGATGCTATTGCCGCTAATGGAGCAATAGCGTTGGCAACATCGTTAGACCCATGCGCAAAAGCCATTGCACATGATGTAACTATTGCCAATGTTCCAAAAACTTTTTCGACCAAAAAATAAGAGTCCTTTAAACTTCTCTTGGCCTTATGAAGAGCAATACGCCTTAACCAAAAATAACTTAGCAAAGCAGCAATAAGTGATATTGTTAAAATAATAGCCATAGAAGTATGAGTGGATAATTGCAAATGAAGCGTATCGATACTACCAAAAAATATAACACTAGATATTATGTTAACTACTAGAAACACGTAATAAGGAACCGTGCGTTTTGCAGCCTTAGCTGGTTTTTCTTTCTCAAAAATCGTCTTTTTCACAAGTCTGAATAAGAAATAGGAAACAATTCCAGAAAATAATGGTGTTAAGATCCAACTTGAAAAAATTGATAATATGCTTTCCCAGTAAATATTCTCTAGACCTACGCATACCCATCCAAAACCAAAAACTGCCCCTATTATTGTATGGGTTGTTGATACAGGCCAACCTTTTATCGAAGCTATAAACAACCATACTCCAGAGGCTAGTAATGCCGACAACATTCCACTAATTAAAAGATGAGGGTGAGCCTCAAAGGCTGACACCTTTACTATTCCATGAGAAATAGTACTAGTCACATTACCACTAGCCAATATGGAACCAAGAGCCTCGAATATAGAGGCAACTATTATGGCTTGGCGTAAAGATAATATATTAGACCCTACTGCTATTCCCATAGCATTTGCTACATCATTAGCTCCAATAGCCCATGCCATAAAAAACCCAAAAATAGCAGCCATAACTAGAATAGTGTAACCATGTTCAATCATATTAAAAAATCTCTTTATTGTATTTCAATTTCTGAATTATACGTGTGTAGTGCTAAATATATATAATGTCTAAGCAATGATATCATATTTCCACTTGCCATATTAACCCTACTTAAAGTTAACTCATGACTAAGCTCTTCATCTCCACAACCAGCAGCCAAGTTTGAAACTAATGATAAAACTGCAACCCTCATACCATAATAACGTGCTGTGATTACTTCTGGTATAGTAGACATGCCAACAACCTGTGCGCCTAATTGACGAAAAGCTCTAATTTCTGCAGGGGTTTCAAAACATGGTCCAAGAGTTCCTAGATATACACCATCGTACAAATTTATTTTGTTTCGTTCAGCTAAACCTCTTATTTTTTTTCTTAAATCCATATCGTATGCATTTTCCATGCCTAAAAAGTAATCATCAACATCAGAATCAATTAAAGGATTTTTAAACTGTAAATTGATGTGATCTGTGATACTGACTATTGACCCTACAGGTATATTACTATCTATAGCACCCACAGCGTTGGTCATTATTATTTCCTTGCAACCAAATGCTTGTATAGACTTTAGGAAAATATGAAACGTTTTTGCTGAAGCACCTTGGTACCAATGAGGTCTTCCCTGTAAAAACAGGACGTTAATCCCCCGAAAAGAACCAAGCACAAAATTTCCCTCGTGCCCTTTAACACTTTTTAAATCAAGGCCAGGAATAGCACTATAAGGAATTGTCTCTGCTGAATCTAATTCAGAAACCAAACCTGATAAACCTGAACCCAAAACAATAGCAATCTCGGCGCTAAAGCCATTTTTGTTAACATCTAAGATCTTATCAATATTCTCTATTGTATCTGTCATTAGCATAATATTACTCAAATTCTAGCGAGTTACTAACATTATTAACTGAACTCCTACGCGCTGAGCAGAATCTGCCAAATTTCCTATTCGCTGTAAAACTTTGTATAAAAACATTGCATTAAGAGGGTTTAATTCATCTTCAATTAAAAAAACCTTGTTGCGAATTTTTCTTTGCAATTTATCATTTTCACTCTCAAGACTGTTTACATCATCAATTATTGATTCTGTGATAGTTTGAACTGAACCAGAAAAACCAGACTCTATAACCTGGCTCAATTCAGATATAGCTTTCTCTGCTTTTACACAAGCATTAACTGAACTAGTTAGAAAAAAATTCAAATCATCGTGTATTATATTAGGAAAATCCATTTTTCTACTAAAAACTAGACCAGCCAAGTCTTCTGCAGTATTTGCTATCGAGTCTTGCTGCATGAGTAAAGAAATAATCTGGCCTTTAGGAACTGGCAAAAAAATTCCGTTGTGAAGGTTCTGACATACCTCTATTTTCAAAGAATCTGAAGAGCTCTCATCTTCACTTATTGCAAGCATTATATCCTTTGCTGATTCCCAGTTTTTTGCCAAAGATGCTTCAAAAAAAGCCTGTAACTTTACTGCAGCTTTACAAGATTCCTGCATATGAGCTTGCAAAAGTTTAAATGGTGACTTTGCGACCATATCTAGAAATGTATTTTTAAAAACCATAAATAAACCTCAGTAATTTTGACTACTGTTTAACATCCACACACAGTAAGAAATAAAACAAATAAGAAGAATAGCTAGTATGCCAAGTGTATACATACTTTTGACTATGTTCTCACCTGAAAAAGCTCCTTTTTGGTTTCTAACCACTCCGTACAACATGAACGCGAGAGAGAGTGCGACAAGTAAATATAATATTTCATCCCATGCCATAATTTTTCACCTATCAAACTACTTTACGAACATTTCCTACTTCTAATACTTTCACTGCATTTATACCTTCTTCCATACCCATATAATCACCCTTTGTAAGGACAATATAGTCTCCTTTTACTAAAAAGCCAAGGCCTTCAAGAAAAGAAACTGTGTTAAAATTTACCAAACCATATGGAGAGTCAGTTACATCAAAGTAAAAGGGAAATACATCCCTGTAAAGCTTCATCTTTCGGATAGATTGTATGTTTCTACTCAGACCATATATTGGTATACCACTTCTCACTCTAGACATCCAAAGTGACGTTCTTCCTGATTCAGTAAGAGCAACTATAGCCTTTGCATTAACATTATTTGCTAGTTGTATAGCAGAAATAGCAACCTGTTTTTCAATATGGTTACACCCGGGATAATTACGGTTCTCTAGAAATTCAACATTATACTTTTCAGCACTTTTACAAACTTTACTCACTGTAGTTATTACAGTTTCAGGATATGAGCCAACTGCCGTCTCTGCTGAAAGCATAACTGCATCAGTACCATCTAATACAGCGTTAGCAACATCTGAAACCTCTGCTCTAGTTGGAACACTATTATCTATCATAGATTCCATCATTTGGGTTGCTACTATTACAGGCTTAGACAATGATTTTGCTATCTTCGTGAGCTTTTTTTGTATGCCAGGAACCTCAGAAGCACCTACCTCAATAGCCAAGTCACCACGAGCAACCATTATAGCGTCAGATGCACTAAT
Organism: Pseudomonadota bacterium; assembly: GCA_036340215.1. Taxonomy (GTDB): domain Bacteria; phylum Pseudomonadota; class Gammaproteobacteria; order Comchoanobacterales; family Comchoanobacteraceae; genus JABJPE01. Next base: position 4,855 of record JAYYZF010000043.1, read on the forward strand.
AATATCCTCTGCATTAATCGTTGCTTCTACTCTCTCAATCTTGGCAACAATACTGGCCTTACTGCCCAAATCCTGAAGAAGAGACTTACAATATTCCAATTCAGATGCAGTTCTGATAAATGAAAAAGCTATATAGTCAGCACCCAATCTTACTGCGTGCTCCATATCTTTTATGTCTTTAGGGGTGATGGCATCTGCCGATATTCCTCCACCTTTGATATTAATTCCTTTATTATTTGAAATTTCATATGAAACCAAAACCAAACAAATAATTTTTTTTTGCGAAATTTCTTCAACTTGTAGTCTTAATTCACCGTCACCTATTATAATTATATCCCCAATGGAAACATCGTTATGTAAATTTTTATAGTCCAATCCTACTCCATTCTCATCACCATGTTTTTCAGGAATGTCTGGGTCCAAAATAAATTTATTTCCCTTAATCAATGAAACTTTGCCATCTTTAAATGTAGAAACTCTAATCTTTGGGCCTTGCATATCAGCCAAAATAGCGACCTCTTGTTTTAAACTTAATGATTCTTTCCTTACCATATTGAAAAGATCTTCATGATCAGCACTAGTACCATGAGAAAAGTTTATTCTAAAAATATCCACGCCCTTTCTTACAAGAGATGAGATTGAGGCTGAATTCGCAGTAGCTGGACCCAAAGTTGCAACTATTTTGGTTCTTCTTTCCATTCTAAATCACTTTTTTTCTAAAAAATCTAACACTGGTAAAGTCTTCTTAGAGATCAACTCAAGAAAAGCTCCACCGCCGGTTGATACGTATGAAATATCTTGCAGCATTTTTGCTGAAGTTAAGACCCTTATAGTATCTCCTCCACCAACTAAGCTCTTAGCGGAGGCTGTAGCTACGCTTTTAGCAAAAGAAATACTACCATTGGCATAAATCTCTTTTTCAAACATACCCAAAGGACCATTCCAAAGTATAGTATCTGACTTAAGAGCAATAGTAGCAAGAGCTTTTACTGTTTTTTTACCAACATCGAATATTATATCATCATCCTTGACACCACTTAGATCTCTGATTTCATCAGTTGTATTAAACTTATCATTTGCAACAATAAAATCTTGAGGAAGATACAATAAAACACCTTTATCATTTGCCTTATTGATAATTTCTCTAGCAGTGTCTAGCTTCTCATCCTCACAAAGAGATTTACCAATATTATGTCCCTGAGACTTTAGAAAAGTATTAGCCATACCACCGACAACAGCCAAAATATCGACCATGTCTAAGAGAGAATCAATAAGTTCAATCTTTCCCGATATTTTAGCTCCGCCAATAACAGCTGTACATGGTCTACCAGGATCATGCATAAACTCCGATACTGTATCTAACTCCTCGCTTAAAAGTAAACCAGCACAACTGTCTTTTGCAAAATCCATAACTCCGTAAGTAGAAGCGTGTTTACGATGTGCAGAAGCAAAAGCATCCATCACATATAAATCACAACAATCAGACATTCTTTTAGCTAGTTCTGGGGAATTTTCTGTTTCACCAAGAAAAAACCTAGTATTCTGATATAAATAAACAAAATTGCTGTCAAACTTAGTAGCGGAATCAAAGTTATCTAGAAACTTAACTTTTTTCCCCAGGTATTCCTCTATATATACTTTTACACATTCTAATGAATATTTAGGATCGTAATCAGAAGGCCTACCAAGATGGCTCATCACACAGCATATGCCTCCTTGATCAATAATGTATTTTAATGTTGATATAGAGCGACTTATCCTGGTAACGTCTTTGACCACACCGTTTTCGAGAGGGACATTCAAGTCAGAACGCACTAGTACAACTTTATTCTTTAGATTGTAGTCCTGTATTTTTCTCATACAAATATTTCTTCCTAAAATAAACAGGTAATTTTAATTAAGTTTAACCTTAAAACAAGGACATGGTTGTATCAAGCATTCTGTTTGCAAAACCCCACTCATTATCATACCAGGCCATAACTTTTACAGTATTATCTATCACCCTAGTTTGAGTCAAATCAGCGATTGAAGACGAACTATTATGGTTAAAATCAATTGAAACTAACGGCAACTCATTTATAGATAGAACTCCTTTCAAAATTCCTTTGGAAGCTTCCTCTAAAATTTCATTGACCTCAGTTACTGAAGTTTTTTTGATAGCTTGAAATGTTAAATCAACTACAGATACATTAGCAGTAGGAACCCTTATTGCAAAACCATCCAAACGCCCAGATAACTCTGGGATTACTAAACCTATTGCTGCTGCTGCACCTGTTTTTGTTGGAATCATTGATAATCCAGCTGCACGAGCTCTTCTCAAGTCTTTGTGGTAAATATCGGTAATGCTTTGATCACTAGTATAAGCATGTATTGTTGTCATTAAGCCATTCTGAATGCCGATTTTTTCATGTAATGGTAAAACCAGTGGCGCCAAACAATTGGTTGTACAAGAAGCATTTGATATAACCTCATGTTTATCTGAAATTACGTTATGATTAACACCATAGACTACAGTGGCATCAACATCATTACCAGCTGGAGCTGAAATCAGGACTTTTTTTGCGCCAGCACGAAGATGAGCACTCGATTTTTCTTTACTAGAAAATATACCCGTACATTCATGAACTACATCAATGTCAAGATCTCCCCAAGGCAAACTACCTGGGTTTCTTTCCTGAAAAAAAGCTACTTCTTTATCGTTTATCTTTACCTTATCTCCTTTTACTTCTAGCTTGAAATCAAAAATTCCGTGGACAGAGTCATACTTAAGTAGGTGTAGTAATGTTTTAGTGTCAGCCAAATCATTAATAGCTACAATTTCAATATCACTATCTTTGTAATTCTCATATAAAGCACGAAAAACATTACGCCCTATCCTTCCAAAGCCATTTATTGCTACCTTAATTCCCATAATACTCCTCCTCTAAATTTTGTTTATCATAACTTACTAAAAAATTTTTTATAGCAGACTCCAAATCAATTTCATTAAACCCATAAGAATTCATGATATCTTTGCCGGAACCTGAGTCTCCGTACCTGTCCAAACCGTAAACTAGGCCATCAGTACCTACTACTTTATACCAACATTGAGATGATCCTGCCTCAATCACAAACCTCTTTCGCATCGATTTTGGTAGCACACCTTCTTTGTATTTTAGATCTTGTGAATCGAAAACCTCAAGACAAGGCATAGAGACAACTCTTGCTTTTATACCGTGATTTACAAGTTTTTTTGCAACACTCAAAGCAAGTTCAACCTCAGACCCTGTAGCAATCATTATAATATCTGGGTCAGGAGATTGAGCCCACAAGATATAACCGCCACGCTTAATATTCTCTAGTGCATCTGCGTCACGCTCTTGTACTGAGAGACTTTGCCTAGACAACAATAGACAAGATGGACCGTCTTGACGTTGCAACACAGAATACCAAGAAACAGCCGTTTCAACACTATCACATGGACGCCATACGTGTACATTAGGTGTTGCCCGCAACATTGAATTATGTTCAACAGGCTGATGGGTTGGCCCATCTTCTCCCAAACCAATAGAATCATGGGTTAGTACGTAAATAACTCTAAGTTTGGACATAGCTGCCAACCTTAGGGCGTTACGACCATAATCTATGAAAGTTAAAAAAGTTCCTACAAATGGAATAAAACCACCATACGAGGACATGCCATTTGCTATTGCAAACATTGCAAATTCACGCACTCCGAAATGCAAATAATTTGCACAATTCCAAGACGTTTTTACAGGACGGCTACTTTCAACCTCCGTCAAATTTGAACAGGATAAGTCGGCAGAACCACCAAATATATTACCAATATTGTCCTGGAAAAAAGATATACACTCTTGAGAAGCTTTTCTTGTAGCTTTTGGTTTTTTATCTTTTTGGATACTAGCGAGCCAATCAGAAAATTGGCTAGAGCAAGATGCTAGCTCATTGTCATCAAATCTATGCAATAATTTCCTAGCCAAATCAGGATAAGAGTCTTGGTAAGATTCAAACATAGAGGACCATTCATGTTCATACTTTTCTCCTAAATCAACTTGATTCCATGCATCTCTTATTTCTTCTGGTATACAGAATGCCTCATGCGGCCAATTGAGATTTTGACGTAGCTTTAAAACTTCTGCAGAACCAAGAGGAGCACCATGAACCTTAGCCGAATTTTCGTATGTTGGAGAACCAAAGCCAATTCTTGTCTTACAACAAATCAGAGTTGGTTTATCAGGGTTATCTTTAGCTTGCTCTATCGCCTTGTAAACTGCTTCTGGATCGTGTCCATCAATATCACGTAATACTTGAAAATCATAAGATTCAAATCTTAAAGCAGTATCCTCACTAAACCATGGGCCAACTTTGCCATCTATAGAAATACCATTGTCATCCCAAAGTACGATAAGCTTCCCCAAACCAAGAGTTCCTGCTAAAGAGCATGCCTCATGAGAGATGCCTTCCATAAGACAACCATCACCGACAAAAGCATATGTAAAATGGTCTATTATGTTATGATTTTTTCTGTTAAAAGTGCTTGATAATACTTTTTCAGAAATAGCCATCCCAACAGCATTTGCAACCCCCTGCCCCAAAGGTCCTGTTGTGGCCTCAACTCCTGGAGTTACATCAAACTCAGGATGACCCGGTGTTTTAGATCCAAGCTTTCTGAAGCACTTCAGATCATTTATAGTAAGATCATAGCCTGTCAAATGAAGCAAGGAGTATAGCAACATAGAGCCATGCCCATTGGAAAGAACAAACCTATCTCTGTTAATCCATTTAGGATTTCTAGGATTATGCTTTAAAAAATTACACCATAATACTTGCGCAATGTCCGCCATACCTAAAGGCATGCCGGGGTGTCCAGAATTAGCAAGCTCTACCGCATCTACAGATAAAAACCTTATGGCGTTTGCCATGTCAGAAGCACTGCTCAAAACCATTCTCCTTTGTATGTGTAAGTCTATCTAGGCTAAGAGATAATCGTTAATTATTCAACAAAATTCTAATGAATTAATTAAGCAAAAAAATACAGAAGTTGCATGCAACTGTTGATATTTTTCTACATTAGAGTTAACATAATTTCAGATTTTTATCATTCTACTGGCATTAAAATGAAACACATTATGGACAATCTAACAGCGAAAATCCAGAGCAATAAATACTACCCCTGGATTGTTTGGTCTCTTTGTGCTTCCTTCTTTTTTGCTGAATACTTGGTGAGACTAGAGCCAAGTATTACAAAACAACAGCTGATGCAAGCCTTCCATCTTAATGCAACCGGATTTGGCACAATGTCAGCATTTTTCACATTTTCATATGTTGCCATGCAGATACCGGTAGGAACTCTTATAGATAGATTTGGCGCACACAAGCTTATGGTATTAAACAGTATTGGTTGTGCAGTTGGCTGCTTCTTATTCGCAATATCGCAGAGTCTTTGGTTAGCTGAAACAGGACGGCTTATATCAGGCATAGGATCAGCATTTGCTTTTGTTGGAACACTGAGACTTGCAACTAATTGGTTTCCACCACATAAAATTGGCCTCATTGCTGGAATGACTCAGGCAGCAGGCATGCTTGGAGCTGCTGTAGGAGAGGGACCATTTGCCGTAATAGTTTCAGCTCTTGGCTGGCGAGAAACTATGTGGCTGATAGGAGGAATTATCCTAGCTATTGGACTACTAATTCTAGTTCTTGTAAGAGACAAGCCAGGAAAAGATGGAACGTCAGCAGTTGATGTTGAATCAGGTCCAAGCCTTTGGCACTGCCTTAAAGAAGTACTAAAAAACCCACAAAGCTGGTATAACGGGATATTCGTAGGTCTTCTTTATGCTCCTACAGCATCTTTTGCAGAGCTTTGGGGAGTACCATTCCTGTCTGAAACATATAAAATCAGCACAGAGCTTGCTGCAGGCGGGATCAGCGCAATATTTTTTGGCTGGGCTCTTGGTGGACCATTAACTGGCTGGATATCAGATAAACAAGGAAAAAGAAAACCAACAATGATGGCTTCATCGCTATTAAGCCTAGTTTTAATAACATCTGTAATATACATACCAAATATACCTATTTTACTACTGTTTATAATTTTGTTTTTTTATGGCGTAGCTAACACTGGGGTTGCTACTTCATACGCGCTCTCTAGTGAAATAAATATAAGAGAAGTAAGTGGAACATCTATAGCATTTGCAAATATGTCATCGGTTATAATAGGATCACTATTCCAACCTTTAATAGGAAGCATTCTTGATACTATGTGGGATGGCAAATTAATAAACGGGGCTCCTATTTACTCAATCAATGCCTATCAAAACGCAATGAAACTCTTACCAGTATGCTTATTATTATCATTTTTCATGTCGTTCCTTGTAAAAGAGACATATTGTCGCGGAAGAAAGTAGAGTAAAAGGAGTAAATAATGTCATTTATTATGAAAAACATAGAGTACTCTCCAGAACAGGAGCATAAAACATTTACCTTAATAGAAGTAAATAATGTTCTGCCAGAAGTAGAAGAATGTGTCTACAGGTTAATGCAAATGAATGCCCAAGTTAATCAAATAATAAACAAACTTAAACATGCTGACATGGTGCTAAGCGACTCTATTATTATGGATAACTTAAGGCATCAAGATGAAGACTCAATCAACAACTTATCAAGTCTAAAAGTCTTACTTAGCGCTATACAAGACGAGTTAAATAATATTGCAACCAATGGTGGAATTGTTAATAACATAGATGACGGCATTGTTAACTGGCATGGAATAATAGGAGAAAACCCTACCATTCTTAGCTGGAAGCTAGGTGAAAAGTCGGTAAGCTATTGGCAAAAAAGTATAAAATGCAAGAAAAGAGTAGCTATTGACGAGTTAGAAACTTCAAACGCTAGCTAATATTAGCCACCTTTCTTCATAACCTCAAAAAACTGTGAATTAGTTTTCGTTGACTTAAGTCTATCAATTAGAAACTCAACGGCAGCATGATCTTCCATGGTTTGGAGATATTTCCTCAAAACCCAAACCCTCTTTAGTTCTTCTTCAGACATAATTAACTCTTCTCTTCTTGTTCCTGAACTAGGGATATCAACAGCAGGGAATATTCTTTTTTGAGCAATACTTCTCTTTAGGTGGAGCTCCATATTTCCTGTTCCCTTGAACTCTTCATAAATAACATCATCCATTTTAGAGCCAGTCTCAACTAAAGCTGATGCGATTATAGTTAAGCTTCCACCCTTTTCAATATTTCTTGCTGCCCCAATAAATCTTTTAGGTTTTTGTAAAGCATTTGCCTCAACACCACCAGTAAGAACCTTACCGGAAGATGGAGCAACTGTATTATATGCTCTAGCTAATCTTGTGATAGAATCAAGAAGTATAACAACGTCCTGGCCATTTTCCACCATTCTCTTAGCCTTTGCTATTACCATTTCTGCCACTTGAACATGCCTTGCAGGTGGCTCATCAAATGTGCTAGCTACAACTTCTCCCTTAACTCCTCTTCTCATCTCCGTTACTTCCTCAGGCCTTTCGTCAATAAGTAAAACTATTAACTCACATTCAGGGTGGTTGTTTGCAACTGAAGTAGCAATATTTTGCAAGACCATAGTCTTACCAGCCTTTGGAGGAGCAACTATCAAAGCCCTTTGCCCCTTACCAATTGGTGATACGAGGTCTATTATTCTATTAGTTATATCTGCATTACTACCATTACCAAGCTCAAGTTGTAATCTTTTTTCAGGAAAAGTTGGTGTTAATGATTCTATACTGACAACCCTTATTGCCTCCTCTGGAGACTTGCTGTTTATCTTTTTTACTTGTGCTAATGCAAAATACTTCTCACCATCACGTGGAGCACGCACAAAACCTGATACAATGTCACCAGTTTTAAGCTTAAACTTCTTAATTTGGCTGATTGAGACGTATATATCATCGGGGCAAGCCAAGTATGACCTCTCTGGGAAGCGTAAGAAACCATAGTTTTCTAAAACCTCTAAAACACCCTCTACTTCAATCTTATGTTGTTTCCTAGCATAAGCTTGTAAGATAGATACCACCATATTTCCAGGCTTTACCGCTCTAGCAGAAGCTTTTATATCTAAACTATCTGCAATATCACATAAAGCTGCAGGGGTTTTTCTTTTCAAAGAGTTAACACAGATAACTTCATTATTTATAGGGGTTTCTACTGCAGATTCTTGCACGATTTTTTGCTGAGCCATAATTTTTGCCTTTTTCTTAAATTTGAATTACGAATAGGTAATGAATAGATTATTCAACTAAGTATTATGATTAGTAATGTTGAATATTGTGAAATGATACAACTTATGTTTTTATAAATCAATAAAAATTTTAGTCTATGTGTTGCTCGATAAATTTTTCTATCTTATCCTGAGTCACTGCGCCCACCATAGAACCTAAGACTTCGCCATTACTGAACAAAATCAAAGTTGGTATTCCTCTAACACCATATTCTGTCGTAATACTTGAGTCATTATCAACATTAAGCTTTGCCAAGACTATCTTGCCATCTAAGTCTTTTGCAAGTTGCTCAACTATTGGAGCGATCGCCTTACATGGCCCACACCATGGAGCCCAAAAGTCAACCAAGACTGGAAGACTTGAGTCTAGAACAACATCCTTAAAATTTTCTCTAGTAACGTCTATTGCTGTGCTCATTATTACCTCATAATTTGAAAGTTAAACGAATATACCATGGTCAGGAGTTTTTAGCAATATGCCAATCTCTCTAAACACTAGCAATATTAGGTCCAGCCAGTAATATATCGTTTGTAGTGTTAAATCTTTTGAAGTTATCCCTAAACATTTCAGCCAATGATAACGCATATTTGTCAAAAGTTTCCTGACACACGCCAGTCCTCGGGTCAAGCACTTCAGGAGACACCCCTGGAATCTCTGCTGGTATCTTAAAATTAAAGAATGGTATGGATGCTGGAATATACTGGGTAACCTTGTCATCTAAGACACTATTTATCAACTGTCTTGTTACACTTAACGCAAACCTATTTCCGCCATGACCAAAAGCTCCACCAGTCCAGCCTGTGTTTACTAAAAATACTTCAGCACCAGTTTCCTTTATTTTTTTCATGAATAAGTCTGCATAAACCTGAGCCTCTCTAGGAAAGAATGGCTCACCAAAACAGACACTGAATGTTGGAGATATAGATGACTTAGAGCCAATTTCAGTACTACCAACCTTTGCAGTATAACCACTTAAAAAATAATATGCTGCTTGTTCACATGTAAGCTTTGAAATTGGAGGAAGCACGCCATATAGATCACAGCTGAGGAAGAAAACCTTGCTTGGATGACCACCGTTATTAGATAAAACTTTGTTTGACAAATAAGAACGAGGATATGCAGCTCTTATGTTTTCAGTAATACTAGAATTAGTATAATCTGGCTTATTGTCGTCATCTAGAACAACGTTTTCAATTATAGAACCATACCTAATAGCATCCCAAATTACAGGCTCGTGCTCTTGAGCAAGATTAATACACTTGGCATAACAACCACCTTCGAAGTTAAAAACTCCCTTTTCACCCCAACCGTGCTCATCATCTCCTATTAGAGCTCTATTAGGATCTGCAGACAAAGTTGTTTTACCTGTTCCTGACAAGCCAAAGAAAAGTGCGACATCGCCATATTTACCAACATTTGCTGAACAATGCATTGGCAAAACACCGTGCTCCGGCAATAAATAATTAAGAGCTGAGAACATAGATTTCTTCATTTCACCAGCATATTCCATACCGACTATAAGAATCTTTTTTTCAGTTATATTTATAATTACAGCAGAAGAGCTGTTAACAGGGTGCTCTTCAGGGTCAAGCTTCATGTTGGCTGCACTTAACAATGTCCAAGTTTTATCATTAGGAATATCTAACTTATTATCAGAAATAAACAAGTGACGGAGAAAGATATTATGCCAAGCCTTCTCTGTATGAATTTCAACGTTAAAGCCAAAGTCTTTATCTGCTCCCACTTGAAAGCAGTCAGAATAAGAGTTGTTTTTCAGATATAGCTCTGTTTTTGACCAGATGTCTTTAAAGGAAACAGGACAAAAAGGTTGGTTAACCTTGCCCCAACTCACTGTTTTATCCGTGATAGAATCCTTGACTACAAATCGGTCCTGAGGAGAACGTCCAGTTCTGCTACCAGTATTTACAGCAAGTGCTCCATTTTCGCACAACTTTGCTCCCTCAGAAGATAGTGCTATCTCTATTAAATCTGCTAGCCTATTACCTTGGGCGTCAATCTTTTGTTGACCCAACATGATATAATCCTTAAGTTAATTAATACGCGAATATATTAACACAATTAACAAAATAATCTACCATTTTTAAAATAGCAATAAAAGTAACAATGTGAGCCCAAGAACTAAAAACAAAGTTGCTTAAATAGCTGGGAAAAAGTTAATAACTGAATACTTTTGAAGTCTCTTTGCCGCTGTCTATTGCCCATGTCTTAACAAAACTGACTAGTGCATTTTTCTTTGAGGTACTTAAACGCACGGTTTCCTTTGGGTATAGCCTTAAATCTCTTGTAGAGCTGATAGCTTTACAAGAACTATTACTTACACACTCTAAAAAATTACTCAGATAAAGAGAAATATTTCCCATATTTTTAATCTCCACCCCATAATCTTTCTTCACTACGCTTAAATTTGGAACGATATTACTTGGTAATGCATGTATGTTAATTTTTTGAGAAATTAAAATATCAACAGCAGCAGTCTTTTCAGGAAAACCTTTACTGTTAAAAGTTATGGCTTGTTGTACCTTTTTTGTTGTCATTGGCACAAGCTCAAGTTGATAAGACTTTTCAAAATCTGTTGCCGGTTTTAATAATTTAACCGAGATATCTTTCTTTGAATGTGGATCTAGTGTGAACTGCCGAGGAGTAATTAATAAGCTAGAATCTTGCGCAGAGAAAACCTCAGTTCTAGCAGAATCGTTAGAGCTTATCTCATATAAATTAGCGCGGATACTTACCTTGTAATCAGAGTTGTTATGGACTACTAAAGCTTCGTTATAATCAGTATTATTTTTCAGAAAAACATTATATTTTTCTGGAACGACCGCAGCTTGTGAAATAGCTGAAATAACGAGCCCTAATGTTAATATTTTTTTTGCATGTTGCTTTAAATACATCTCTTCCTCCCTGAAAAATCATAATTTAAGATTAGCGTAATAGCATGGTTTGGTCAATTAATTTAGCTCGAGCAAAATATCTTTTAAACTTCCTACTGGGCTTTGTCTCCAAATACCAAGCAGATACCCTCCGTCTCCCGCGCCAGTTAGCTTTACTGCAGCAGCGCCATTTTGTTTCATAAAAGCAATCTTATCAGATACAGCAGGTGGAACCAGCCCCCACTTTTCAAAGCATAATTGAGCCGCTTCCATTGAGGCACAAAGCTGCTCGAAGCCTTCCTCCCCCAACTCCAAAGCTTCTTTTGCCAACAAGACACTTTTTGACATTTCATTATCTATATCTGTAGCGTAACATTGATCAGAGAGAGCTAAATTTTGCACTTTTTTGATGCATTTTGCCGTTACACTCACGTGCCCGGTATACATCAAGTAAAATTTTGGACGCCACGGCAACACTAAGTTTTTTTTTGCAGATCCTCCTGAAAAGAATACACACTCATCTGAAGTAACACCAAGCACATCTATACCGCTGCTTTTTCCATGGAAATAGTCCTCAAGTTTAGTAGCAAAGGCAACAAGGTTTCCCTCCTCTATCCAGCCCAATGAAATAAAAAACTTTGTAAGAACAACACAAATAGCAGCAGAAAAACCGAGCCCCATGCCCAAAGGTATGCTGTTTTCTATATATATTTTTCCCTTTATAACTTCTCCATAACGGCCAATTAGAGTCAAAGCAGAGTCTAGTAATCCCCAAAAAATAATAGACATTGACTCTTCAGACTCACCTGAAAAACTGACGGTAAGCAAATCTGGTGTGGATGTATAATTAAGTTTTACTTGTTTACTATTCAAAGGGAAAACAAGAGCACCACCACCCCGTAAGACGCTATGTTCACCAGTCAATATAAATTTTGCATGTGCTGATGTAGAATATTCCATAAAAACTTTACTTAAAAACCTAAAAACTTGTTTTGCTGATCCCTAGCCAAGAATTTTAAATCTTTTTTTTAACTCCTTAAGTATTTCTCTCTTAATTTCAATTTGATTTTGTCTAAATAGTAAGTGTATATTGGGCCCCGCATCAAGGGTTATCAATGGTCCGTCATTATTGACATGCCAATAATTTCTTATATAACTCAATACTGTCATAGTATCCGCTGTCATATACCCAAAACCTGGGGTAGAAGTCTCAAACATTGCATGCATATCCCAAAAATCAGCCCAAACCAAGTTATAACAATCCCGCCAACGATTGTCGCCAAGGGCACTTACAAGAAGCTCTAAACGAGATTTAGCCCTATCAACCCTACCGGCAAACAGGGAACTTGATCTAACTCTTAAATGGGCCTCGCTCGAGGATACTAATTTTTTTGCTGATGTAACTACCACAACGTAATGGTCAATATCAAGATTATCTAATTTTAAAGGTTTTACTTGCTCACCCTCCCAAATAGACCACGGTGAAAAAAATGAGCGACAGGATGATCCTGAGCCATTCCTACTCAAGGATGCAAGCTCACTCATACTTGGCTCACTAATTTTTTTTATTTCTGTGATTGCTTTTGACGCGGCAAGAGTTAAAGCCGCAAAACTAGAAGCAGAGCTTGCTAGGCCGCAACTTGGAGGAAAGTTATTTTTTGAAATTACCGAGAAAAAACCATCGTAGCCAAAAAAACATTTGATATATTTCAAGTGGTCCAAAAAACGCTTACTTTCTTTGGCATCAAGAAGTGTTTCTTTGTTATCAAACTCCATAAAGTCATAACTTTTTGTAGTTCTACGCAAACTTACCTCTGTTTTAAATGCGGAACTTGAGTAAGATAGGGAGGGATTTACTGCAAGATTACCAGGCAATTTACCCATGTATTTTACTAATGCGATATTAGCAGGGGCCTCTGCAAACCACTCGTTTAATTCAGACACAGGTCGCTCCTATATTTCCCACATTTGCGATAACTCTAAGGCTATGTGATTCTAAGAACTTTTGGACTCTATCTTTTTTCTCAAGACCATACAAGAGTAAAACCACATCTGAACACATCGCGCCACAACCCTTCATAGCATAAAACAAACCAGATTTGGAACACAACTCGAGTATTTCGTGAGTGTGGCTAGCAACAAGTCCCATTTGAGAAAGCTCCATTGATAGCTGGTTTATATTATGAAAAAATTTTTCTTTCGCTCCACCTTCTAATGATAGGCTTATTTCTTCTGTCAATAACGTCAGAGAGCTGAAATCATTCTCTGCAGAAACCTTTTCTAGGTGCTCATGAGTAGCCAACTTTTTTCCTGTATGAACAAGTGTAAGAGCAACCTCCGGAAAAGGCCAAAGTAATTTTTTTGTAATATTATTCATTAAGTCAATGAACATTAAACCAGAGTAATTTTGTGAAATCAAATCAACTCCGCTAGGGCGGAGACCTTTTCCTGCCCAACAACTATCATGGTAAGAGGCTAATAGCTTATTTTTGTTTTCAAGCTTGTCCAAATTGAAGTCTAATCCAGAAAAATGGCAGTACGCCCTAAAGAAAAAAAGAAACTCTGCGCTTGAGGCCCCTACTCCACCAATATTTCCGTAAGGGTCAAAAAAATAATAGCGTATATTTTGTAAAATATTAGCGTGCTTAGTAACAAAACCTGTACAGTGTTTTGGCACTACATGTTTTGACATATCTGTGCAATCACCCATGTAAAACTCGGCTCTAAAACTAGGCTCAGTTAGAAGAACAATAGCTTTTTGGCTGAAAAGCGCTGAGTACTCTCCGGCAATAAACGTTTTACCAGGACATGAAGTTTTGAATATACTCATAAATGGACTACCTTACCTGACCTTCTGAAAGTCTCAATGAGTGTAACAACTCTAAAGAATCTGTGAGAGTTAATTTTCCCAGCAAACAAAGACGCTCTTCAAGTAAAATCTTTAACCTCTTAGATTCAGAACTTGTGGCATCTGTGGCTAAGATTAAATTGTTAATGTGAAGGCGCATATGTCCAGCAACTATGCCTTTTGTTGTTAATGCTTTTAGGGCAGCAAAGTTCTGCAGCAAACCAACTGCAGCAAAAATACCTGATAACTGCTGTGCTGAACGTAAATTAAGAATTTTGTGGCAAACCTTAACCATTTTTTGAGTTGTTGCCCCACCCAAAGACGCCGCTGGAAATGGAGCCGTTAATTGCCCCACAAGGCTTTCCCCATCAAATTCCCAAGATGTTAGTGGAGTATAGCCGCCTTTCGCAGCATAACCATGCAAGCTTGCCTCAATTGCCCTCCAGTCGTTTCCTGTTGCTAATGCCACAGCATCAACGCCATTCAAAATTCCCTTATTATGAGTTACTGCCCTGTATATGTCTGCCCTTGCAACATTATTAGCCGCCACTATCTTTTCGGCAAAATCACTGTCGATACTGGGAATAACTAAAGATGCTGTTGTGGTTTGACAGTCTGATAGATTGCTCACTATGGCAATGTCACCAGCCACCCCAAGATCTTTAGAAATAATAGATTTCAAAGCTTCAGATACCTGGCAAATCAAATTTGCCCCCATTGCCTCACAGCAATCCATACAAATATCAAGCACAAGGATCTCATCAGCAACTGAACTGTCTTGAATGCGTCTGTATTCTAAGGAAAATACTCCCCCTCCCCTCTTCTTCATACTGGGAACAACACGGTTATTAAGATCTGATATCAAAGCGTCTTTGTTGAGGTTAAAGTATGTAATAATAGCACTAAAGTTACTTTTTTCTCGAAAATAAAGCTGGCCTCTTATGCCCTTGCCCTGCTGAGATGTTTGTATTTTTCCTTTGTGCTCGTTAACCCATTTGCCAGCACCGCTTAGAGCAGCTATAACCGATGTTTCTTCTGTTGCCATAGGTATTAATGTCGGAATTTCATTAATAACACAATTTGTAGCAATGCCAAGAGGCAATGGAAAACAACCAATAGAGTTCTCCACTAAGAAATCAGCATCAGAGCAAAAAACTTCACTTATATCCTGAGTTAGCATAGCACAGTCATCTGCGTTTATAACGCCATAATCTTGTAAAATAGAAATCCTTTTGGACCTTGAAAGCTTGTAATAGCCGCCAAAAATCTTAAAGAAGTTTTCTATCTTAGTTATTTTAGCCACTGGAAAACCCTGTTATATAGTATGGATTTAAATATTAAATTAATATATCATGAATAGAGTATATTTTACAATTTAGCATATGGAAAATACGGAAAAATTTAAAAAAATAGATATCTCAACGAAAGCGGTTTTACTTGTTGACAGCGAGGACAACCTTATTGGGGTAGCTGAAAAAATTCATGCCCATAGAAAATCTCTACTACACAGAGCCTTTTCTATTTTCATTTTCAATGATAAACAGGAACTTCTGCTACAAAAAAGAGCAATAGAGAAATACCACTGTGGCGGACTCTGGACAAACACCTGCTGTAGTCATGCAAAACTAGGTGAAGATATTGTAAAAACAGCAGAAAATAGACTAGAGTTTGAGATGGGAGTGTCAACCAGCTTAACTTATGTGGCTAAATTCAAATACTTAGCAAAATTAAGTAATGAAATGTTTGAACATGAAATAGACCATGTGTTTGTAGGCTGGGTTACAGAAGAGTGCCCTGTTGTTATTAACCATGAGGAAGCCTGTGATTTTAGTTGGGTTGATATTTCAGAGCTACAAGATTCTATCCAAAAACACCCTGAAAAATACACTCCATGGCTAAAAAAATCTCTTGCTATTGCTCTTACACATCAACATTTTCAGCGAAAATAGCATTATCCTCTATAAATTTCTTCCTCGACTCTACATGATCTCCCATCAATGTGGTAAACATCTGATCGGCAGCAATAGCATCCTCGACCTTAACTTGCAACATATTCCTACTATCTGGGTCCATGGTCGTTTCCCAAAGCTGATCAGGATTCATTTCACCTAGCCCCTTGTATCTCTGGACAACTAAGCCTTTAACTGACTCTTTTTCAAGATAGTCGAATAATGAGTAAAGCGAGTTAAATTCTTTTTGGGAATCACCCTTGAAAAGGGTAAGTTTGTCGTCTACCTGATCAAGTACATTCGGAGATAAGTCTGTTAAGTGCAAATAATCTCTATGACCAACAAAAAGAATATTAAGATTAAGCTCTCTGTTAGCACCATGATCTAAAAAGCTGATCCTTGGGTAGTAAATGTCGTTTTCCGGTGAGGCCTCAACATCTACTTTTATCTTAAGAAAAGTTAAAGTGTCGCCAAAGGTATCCAGGAACTTAGTAAAGCCATCAACCCACCCCTGTACATATAGCTTATCATCCATATTGTCTACTATGATACGATCATAACTGGATAGAATTTCCAAAATCTGAGTTGAAATATTACGAGACAAAAGCCCCTTTGCCCTTTTCACATTTTGAAATGATTTAGCCAAGTCTTCAAAAGCCATGCTGGAAATTACAGGAGAGTCCTCTCCTATTTGAAGGCTTGCTCCTTGTAACATCTGCTGTAATAAGTATGAGGCATATTCTTTATCGTCTTTTATGTACTGCTCTTGCTTGCCTCTTTTAACCTTATACAAAGGCGGCTGCGCTATGAATATATTGCCAGACTCAAAAAGCTGAAACATATGCCTGTAAAAAAAAGTTAACAATAATGTTCTTATATGAGATCCATCGACGTCAGCATCTGTCATAATTATTATGCGTCCATACCTAAGCTTTTCGACATCAAACTCATCTTTGCCAATGCCACAACCAAGAGCGGTTATAAGCATAGCAATTTCATTAAAAGAAAGCATTTTGTCGAACCTTGCTTTCTCTACGTTAAGTATCTTACCTTTGAGGGGCAAAATAGCCTGAGTTTTTCTATCCCTAGCCTGCTTAGCAGAACCACCAGCGGAATCACCCTCAACAAGATATATTTCTGAGCCTTCTTTATTTCTGTTCGAACAATCTGCCAACTTGCCAGGCAAGCCTTCAACCGCTAATGTATTCTTACGCCTTGTCATTTCACGGGCCTTTCTAGCTGCTTCTCTAGCACGAGAAGCTTCTAAAATTTTTCCGATAATAGCCTTAGCCTCTTGAGGAGACTCTAGAAGAAAGTCTTGGAGCTTTTCAGCAACTATATTCTCAACGATTGGTTTTAGCTCTGAAGAAACAACCTTATCTTTAGTTTGTGAGGAAAACTTAGGGTCAGGCATTTTAACAGAGATAATGGCAGTAAGACCTTCCCGGCAGTCATCGCCTGTTAAGTTTTCTTTTTCTTTTTTCAGCAAGCCTTCAGACTCTATGTATTTATTCAAAGTTCTGGTTAAGGCGCCTTTAAAGCCAGCCGTGTGGGTACCACCGTCTTTTTGTGGTATGTTGTTTGTATAATAGTAAGTATTCTCCTGATAAGAATCGCTCCACTGCATTGCAACTTCTACTGATATTTTTTCCTTGCTATCTTTGAAATATAAAACTGTAGGATGAATAGGATCCTTGTTGAGATTCAAGTGTTCAGCAAAAGCTTTAACTCCACCCTCGTAGTAGAACTCATCCTCCTGCTCGCTGCGCTCGTCTCTTATGACGATTTTTATGCCAGAGTTTAAGAAAGCTAGCTCTCTGAGACGCTTTGTCAGGATATCATAATGAAATTCTGTTTCGGCAAATGTTTTAGCACATGGCTTAAATCTAATTTCTGTACCAGATTTTTCAGTGCTAGATATTTCTTTTATAGGATACTGAGGCTCTCCCCCCTTGTATTCCTGCTCGTAATATTTACCCTTGGTCCAGATCTTTAGCTGCAATG
>JAYYZF010000044.1:0-13517 GCA_036340215.1 Pseudomonadota bacterium
ACTCCAGAAATACCATATTCTGGATGAATATCTACAGGCATACCACGCCCGTTATCGGCAACAGTGATGGCGCCATCTTTAGAATAGGTTACACTTATGTCAGTCGCATATCCGGCCATGGCCTCATCAACAGCATTATCAATAGCTTCTTGTGCTAGATGATTAGGCCTAGATGTATCTGTATACATACCTGGTCTAATTCTAACAGGGTCTAATCCAGATAAAACTTCAATATCTTGTGAAGCATAGTTCTTTTCTTGTGGGGTCATAATTAATGTCTAAATGTTAATAAGTTATTTATCTGATAGTATTACACTTACTACTTTTGTTTCAAGTTATTTTTGTTTAATCGCAACCACTGCAAAGCTATTATTGTGAGGCTATTACAGATTAGACCTGAGTCTAGCATAGCAAAAGCTTCATTAGCGGATAGAATATGAACTTTAATATCCTCAAACTCAGACCTAATCCCACAAAAATCCTTAGCCTGGGAGCTATCGACATCTGACCAGTACAATGACAACCTTTCGCTAGAAGCACCAGGACTTACCCAGTAGCTTGAGATGAAAGACAAATGTCTAGACTCTATACCCGTCTCTTCGAAAAGCTCGCGTAAGGCCATATCTTCAAGGTTTTCACCTTTTTTATCAACTATTCCAGCAACTATTTCAAATAACCATGGCGAGATTTCATCAGCTAAAGCTCCAATCCTAAATTGCTCAATTAAAACAACCTTATCCCTTTCAACGTCATATGGAAGTATACCAGCAACTGTAGGCTTTATATTACATTCTCTGTAAAAAGTATCACTTAATGTTCCATCAAAATAATTTATTTTTAGTGAATATTTTTTTAAAGCATTATGTCCTTCGTAAATAGTTTCTATCTTATCGATATATACATCAGAACTTGTTTTTTTAGTCATAGTAATCTCCCATAAAATTATATTCTAGCCAGAATAAATTAATTTTCATTAGTTATTATTGCTTAATAAAATATAAATGTAATAAAATTGAATTGCTTTGAGATATGGAGTCTAGCATGAATAAAAAATTACTTGTCTTAACTATGCTACTAAACACAGTAATAGCGGGGCAACTAGAATCTGGAGTCTTAAGCGCCCTACTAAATGATGATTCGTTTAAGGCTAATCAAGCAAAATATAACTCTATTTTAAAAAACCAAGATATAGTCATGGATAATCTAAAACCTCATGTAGGCGCAGAAACAAACATAGCTAGGGAAAAATATAGCGCAAGTGGTAGCAACAATATAGAGCGTAGTGATACTTTTACCTCACACAATCTGCGTGTAAAAATAGAACAAAGATTGTTTGATTTAGAAGCTTATGAAAATTATAAGCTTAGTGAGATTCAAGCAGATAAAGCAGAGGTTGACTTAAGTATTTCTAAACAAGAATTAATTCTTAATGTAGCAAGCCAATATTTAGATGTTCTAAAAAGTTATGCCATTTACGAAGCAGCAATAAGCCAAGAGCAAGCACTTAATCTTCAAAAACAATATGATCTTTCAAAATTTAAAGCTGGAGCAATAACTGAAAGTGATTTGCTTGAAACCTCAGCTAAATATGACTCTAGTATTGCGTATAGAATAGAGATGAAAAGCAATCTTTTTGATGCTATTAACTTATATAAATCAACCACAAAAATAAACAACCCCCAATTTATGAAACTAAAAGACAATTTTGTCCCACAAAGTAAAAAGAATGCAAAAATTGATAGCAAGATTGTGCTAATGAAGAAGAATAATTTAGAGTTAAAAAGTGCAACCCTACATTCATATGCAGTGAGAAAAGAAATAGATGTGGATAAATCAAAGCATCTTCCAACTATAAAACTATCTGGACTATACAGCGATGCCCATGTACCAAATAGCGTAATTAATACATATACAAATACTGAAGAAACTGAATCCAAGAATATCACTGTCAACTTTGAGTTACCTATTTATGAGGGAGGAGCAGTAAACGATCAAATTATAAAAACAAAATATAAATATGAAAAAGCTCAAGCAGAGCTTGACCAAATCAAGTCTGACTTGATCTTATCACTAAGAAAAACACATCATCATTTACTAGCTGGAGAAAAGCAAATTGGAGCATTGCTCAATTCTGTACTATCTTCAAAGAGCTCCGTCAAGGCACAAAGAAATGGCTATGAAGCAGGAACTAGGACTAATCTTGAACTCTTAAGCGCAATAAGTCAATTACGTGAATCTCAAAGCCAATACGCTATTACAAGATATGATTATCTAAAAAATGAACTCTTAGAAAAAAAATTAACTGGTGAATTAAACCTTGACGATATAACTGAACTAGACCAAATATTGGCACAAGCAGTTAATCTTCCCTCAGAAAACACTTGATAAACTCTAGATGTTTGTGTGTTGCGCCTGATAAGCTTATAACATTTTCTATGGCAGCCTTACCCATTTTTTCTCGCATTGGCTTACTTTCTAGAAGAGCAATAATCTTGTCTTGTAACTCTATATGATTATTAACAGGTAACAATCCACCACACTTGATGAGCTGTCTTGTTACAAACGAAAAATTATATCTACTCGGCCCCATTAAAATCGCTTTTTGTAGAGCAGCTGGCTCGATTGGGTTTTTTCCCCCATGCTCTATAAAGCTGCCTCCTACAAAAACAACATCACTTGCTCTATACAGATCTAACATAACACCCATTTCATCTATAAAAATTACATCCGCATCGGCCTTAGATTTTATATAATCACTATAAAGCGTAGATCTAATTTCGGGAAAATTGGCTTTATTGTGTTCAAAAAGGGACTTACTTCTAAAGCTGTGTCTAGGGGCACAAATTAAAACTAAATTTGAAAATTTTGGTTTCAGATTTCTGTAGACATTAAGTATTATTTCTTCTTCACCAGGGTGAGTGCTTGCTGCCATTATAACAAGTCTATTTTCTAAGCTAGTATATTCAATTAGCGTTTTTTGCATTGTTATTTTTTTTGCAAAATCATATTTAATATTTCCTAAAGTTAGTATTTTCGGGCTATTATTTTCTGAAAGAAAATTAAAGCGTTTTAAGTCTTGGCGAGACTGTGCACCGATCAAAGATAAATTAGACATTACCTCAGCAGTAAACTTCTTAATTCGAGCGTAACTCCTAC
Organism: Pseudomonadota bacterium; assembly: GCA_036340215.1. Classification (GTDB taxonomy): domain Bacteria; phylum Pseudomonadota; class Gammaproteobacteria; order Comchoanobacterales; family Comchoanobacteraceae; genus JABJPE01. The sequence goes on from JAYYZF010000044.1 coordinate 3,157, forward strand.
AAGATTTTTTTGAAAGACGAGCATTGGCCAAAATTATAGGTATTTTTTTTCTTGAGGCTACTCGGAGCATATTTGGCCAAATTTCTGTCTCTAAAACAATTGCAATTTTAGGCTTAAATATATCTAAGAAACGTTTTATAAATAAGTCAAGGTCGTAAGGCAAATAAACAACTACAACCTGATTATTTTTAGAATAAAAGTTATTTGCCCTTTTCTTACCTGTAGGTGTCGATACTGTTATAACAATATTATAATCAGGAAATAACTTTAAACACTCATCAATTAAACTCGAAGCTGCAACAACCTCTCCAACTGATACAGCATGAAACCAAAGTGAATTTTGCACATCAACTTTATCTAAGTTGTATATGCCTAAACGTTGTAGCCACCCCCTCAAGTAATCTGTATCAGTTCTAGCTTTTATCGTTAGCCTTAAAAATAACGATGGTAAAAATAAAATTAAAAAAAAGTTATAAATACTATACATATGAATCCAAATTAGAGAAAGACACTCTCATAGTTTAACACATCTAGAGTTTAACAGACATATTTAAACTTAGTAATAATGATTATTATATTGAATATAAATCAGAAAAAACACTGATTATAGTCTATACTTAGTGGGTGAGAGATGGAGAAATAACATGAAAAAAAAAGCAATAATCGGCATTAGACCAAATGCTAAAGTCATAGAAGCACTCAGAGTAACATTAGCAAACTCGTATGCACTTTATCTAAAAACTCAAAATTATCACTGGAACGTAACTGGCAACCAGTTTAGCAGCCTGCACTTACTATTCGAAAAACAGTATACAGATCTAGCTGAAGCAATTGACGAGATAGCTGAGAGAATCAGAGCTCTTGACTGTCTCGCTCCTGGTAGCTTTGAAATTTTCAACAATATGAAGGATATCAAGGATGCTATTGAAGGGGCTGCGAGTGATCATATGTTAAAAGATCTTAGAGATGACAATATGCATCTAGCAGAAATGCTCAAAGAAGGGGTATCTATAGCGCAAAAACATAATGACGAAGCAACAGCAGATCTTTTTATTGAGAGAATTCGGGTCCACGAGAAAAATGCATGGATGCTAAACAGCAGCCTACAAAAATAAGATATATTTTTGATATCATATTTACTTATTTACTATGATAACACTGTTTTCTAGCTCATAAAAAGATGTAATAATATCGCCAATAACATTCCTATTTGTAGCGTTTTTAAGAGTCAAATATTTATTTAGCTCCATTGATGACACCCATCCATATTGTTTTGGGTAACCTACAATATAGAGGTCTATATCTCCTTTTGGACAATGAAATATATATTCATCAACGAACATCTCGTTTTTACTTAGGGCATTATCTAAATTAGCGTGAATGACTCTTGTATTCTTAGCTAATACACTTTTTGGAGCGTCATGATTAGTTATACTCGGTGATACATCTGAGTAAATTAAATACATATTACAGCTTGAGTCATTACGTAAAGCTATTGATTCATTTGCAAATGAAAGTGAAAAAATTAGCAGAGCTGTAATGAACTTCGTAAAAAACAATATACAAGCCTCAAAAAAAGAATATGTTAATATATTTCTTTATAAAAATGAAGGGCGATTAAGATTAAATGTTACACAACGCATTGGCAATTTTGTTAGCCGAAACAGACAACAACCGATAGGCTACTGCTCACTGCAATTAATAAGCAAGGTAACCTCTACACCTAACTCTTATCAACTAAAACTACTTTGTTAGTTTTAAAGCTTGAGCCACCGCAAATTTCAGAATCATCCTCTTTGAAAGACATGTTACTTAGATGGACTTTTCTATTTGACTCTAGAGCTGCTTCCCAACCAGAACTAAAAGCACCAACAGACAAGTAAATATAACGAGAGCTGTCACAGGAAGTGATAAACAAGTCCAATGTATAATCATCATTGTATGAGCCGGTGAAATCCATGTTAACCATACCGCTTGAATGAGGACTTATAACTGAAGGAGCCGTATGCCTTTTTATACCTGGAGTAGAAATATTTCCTGAGTGTACAAACTTACAGCTAGAGTCATTTTGTATAATTATATTTGCAGCGTTCGCTACTGTCATGGCAAACAAAAATAGTGCTGGTAATTTTTTCATATTTATATCTCCTTTGATAGTCCGTCAAAAATATCACTATTACAAAAAAATGTCAAATAAACGCATAAATTGGTTTAAATTAGCAACAATACTCACGACTTAAGTTGCATACAAAGTCTTTAAAAGTAGATAAAGTTGCTTCTATATCCAAGAGGGAGTGCGAGCTCGAGATGAAAGCCGCTTCGTAAGGTGATGGAGCAAGGTTTATTCCAGACTTTAACATTTTATGGAAGAAACTTATAAAAAGCTGACGCTCCTTACTAGAATAAATGGGATAAGAGGTAACTGTACGCTCTGAAAAGTTAATACCGAACATACCTCCAATAGCAGAAGCTTGGAAATCAACATTATTTTCAACTGCAATTTCCTTTAGTCCGGAAACTAGCCTCGTTGATTTTTCTCCTAGTGACTCAAAAAATCCTGGTGCAGAAATCAAATCAAGAGTTGCTGAACCTGCAGCCAAAGCTATCGGGCTCCCAGATAAAGTTCCAGCTTGATATACTGGGCCATCAGGGGCGAGCATATCCATGATTTTAGCCTTTGCAGCAAAAGCTCCAATGGGGAAACCTCCTCCCAGAACCTTACCCAACATTACTATATCTGGCTCTATTCCATAGAGCTCATAAGATCCTCCTAAGGCAACCCTAAAACCAGTCATAACCTCATCAAATAGTAACAAGCAGTTAAATTCATCACAAAGTTTTCTGAGCCCAGCAAGGAATCCTTCTTGAGGTAGCACCATACCCATATTCCCGGCAATTGGTTCAACGATTACTGCTGCAACATCATGTGAAAACTCTTGCAATAAAGATTTCACACTCTCAAGATCATTATAAGATGCCACAAGTGTATGCTTAGCTTGCTCATCTAAAACCCCTGGGGAGCTTGGCTGTCCACAGCTTAATGCTCCAGAACCAGAACTAACAAGCAACGAGTCACTATGTCCATGATAACAACCATTAAACTTTATTATTTTTCGCTTACCTTTGTAAGCTCGTGCTAGTCTAATAGCACTCATACATGCCTCTGTACCAGAACTGACAAAGCGTATTTTTTCAATGTAAGGTAAATAAGATATTATTTTTTCAGCCATCTCCAGCTCAAGCTCATGAGATGCCCCAAAGTGAGTGCCTTTACTTAGATACTTGCTGACATTTTTCAAGACATAGTCGTTCCCATGACCGACGATCATTGGACCATATGCTCCAACATAGTCAATGTAATCTTTTCCCTGAACATCTTGGATATGAGCCCCATTCCCCGAGACAAAAATTGGAGGAGTACCGCCAACATACTTAAATGCTCTGACTGGAGAGCTCACTCCCCCAGGAATTATCCTCTTGGCTCTATCATGTAGATTCTGTGTAGATATCATTAATTACCTTTTATTGTCTTACAAATATTTGTTTCATATGTTATTATAGCCATTTTATTAGTCCCGTCACAAGGGGGGAATCGAGTATGGCAAAACATTTATGTATACATTGTGGCTTTATCTACGATGAAACTGAAGGATATCCGGATGATGATATTACTGCAGGGACAAAGTGGGAAGATGTACCTGATACCTGGGTATGCCCAGATTGTGCTGCAATGAAAACAGACTTTGAAGAAATAGAATAACCACGATGAGAAAAACCTTAGCACAAAGAACAACAAGCATACTTACAGAAGGTTTATCTGGAAATATTGAGCTAATGTTCAGTCATCCCCATGAGGAAGACACAAACTACACAGCTGTAATATGTCATCCACACCCTTTGTTTGAAGGTAGTATGCATAATAAAGTCGTGACCACGCTTGCAAAGTGTTTTGATGAGCTTGGCATGTCTACTATTCGCTTTAACTTCAGAGGTGTTGGCAAAAGTAATGGTAAATTTGATAACGCCAAAGGGGAGTGTGACGACTTACATGCTGTCATAAAATGGAGTCAACAAGAGAGCTTTGGCAAAAAATATTTTCTTGCTGGATTTTCTTTTGGTAGCTATATCTGCGCTAAAACTGCGCATGAGATTAAACCAGAAGCTTTAATTACAGTTGCGCCAGCGGTATTAAAACAAGATTATAGTCAATATCCAATAGCCACTTGCCCTTGGTGGGTTATACAAGGTGATGAAGATGAGATAACATCAGCAGATGCAGTTTTCAGTTGGGCTAAGAATCACCCTAACAAACCAAATATCATCAAAATTCGCGGGGCTAGCCACTTTTTTCATGGTAAACTCGGAATAGTAGAGGATGAACTCTCTAGCGCCCTAGTTCAATCAAACCTAGTAAATCCAAAAAAATGAAAGAAATTAGAATTGCAACTAGGCCGAGTAAGTTAGCGGTAAAACAAGCAGAAATAGTCGCAGATTTACTTCGTAAAAAATATCCAGAAATAAAAGCTAGAATTATTAAATTTGCAACTAATGCAGATAAAAATGTAAACGTTCCTATAACTGAGTTAGGTGGCAAAGGTATTTTTGTCAAGGAATTAGAACAAGCTTTACGCAAAAATGAAGCTGATATTGCAATTCACTCAGTAAAAGATATGCCCAGCATTATGCTAGAGGACTTTACAATGCCCGCCATTTTGACAAGAGCAAATGCAGAGGATGTACTTATTTCGAAGAACGATATAAAGTTGCATAATTTGCCAGCTGGAGCTATTGTTGGCACCTCTAGCTTAAGAAGGAAATTACAATTAAAAAAATTACGCCCAGACTTAAATTTTAAGGAGATCAGGGGTAATATTGACACCAGGATTAACAAAGTTTCACAAAGTTATGATGCCATTATTCTTGCCTATGCTGGCTTAGAAAGACTAAATTTGACAGAGAAAATAAGTGAAATATTTCCTCTTGAAACATTATTACCTGCAGCTGGCCAAGCAGCCTTAGGTATAGAATGCTTACGAAGTAAAAGCGATATAATAAAAATGATAGCAGCATTAGATGATCCAAATACGGCTGCATGCGTAATCTCAGAGAGAACTTTAATGTCACAGCTTGGGGGGCATTGCCAGGCTCCTATAGCTGCTTATGCTCAGCTAAAATCGCAAAAAATTTGTTTAACCTCGCGTGTAATAGATAAATATTCTGGTAAAGTATTAGAGGTTAGTAAGTATGCGGAAATTTCAAAACCTAAGGAACTAGGAAAACTTGTAGCAGAGGAACTTTTGAGCTTGGGAGCACAGAAGATAATAGTAAATGCATTGGAGCGGTAATATTAAGATGATAAAAATAGCAAGAGCAGCAATGGTAGCAATATGCATGTGTTTGAATATTTCAATTCTTGGAACAATATTTTTAATATGTACTTTGTTTAAGTATATCATGCCTGGTAGTCGAATAAGGCGTTTTTTCTTTTTTTGTACAGAGCAACTATATCATCTTTGGGTAGATGTTAACTCAATAATATATGCAACGTTTTTACCTACAAAATGGAACTTCGAATTCGATCAAGAACTATCACCAACTACTTGGTATGCGATAATTGCAAATCATAGCTCTGGGGTTGATATTTTAGCATTACAAAAAGTCTTCAATAGAAAAATACCGCATTTGAAATTTTTTATGAAAGATAGCCTGAAATGGGTGCCTTTTGTTGGCATTATTTGCTATCTCTCTGACTATCCATTAATAAAGCGCTATAATGCCAGTCAAATCAGGAAAAACCCAAAGAACAAACTAAAAAATGTTAACAGCCTTAAAAGCGCATGCAAGAGACTGAAAAAAAATCCTGTGACAATTATAAACTTTCTTGAAGGAGCAAGATTCAATGAGACAAGAAAGAAACTAAAAAAATCACCTTATAAGAACTTACTCCCACCACAAGCTGCTGGCACATCTATAGTCTTAAACGAACTAAAAGATGAAATCACACAAGTTCTTGATGTAACCATAAACTATAGCAAAGGGGCCACGCTGGTTGATTTTATTACCGGCAATATTCCAGAAATAACTGTAAAACTAGAAACGATAGATCTCAACTCATCTTGGCATGGTGAGTTTTACGAAGATAAAGTTTTCAGACAGACAATAGTGGCTAAATTCCAAAATCTTTGGCAACAAAAAGATAAACTAATAAACCAGATGTTTGAGCAAACTTAGTTAGAATCTAGATTTTGGCAAAGTTTAGATCTGAATAAGTTAATTCTTTCACTATAGTCAGCTGCACCAAAAAGTGCAGAGCCAATGATAAAATTATCAACACTATGATTTGCTAACTCACTCAAATTAGTCTCATTTAAACCACCATCAACTGCTATCTCAAAAGATAAACCTTGCGCAACTCTAACATCAGCAAGATATTTAATTTTATCAAGAGATGAGGGGATAAATTTTTGCCCACCAAAACCAGGGTTAACTGACATAACTAAAACCAAATCTATTTCAGGAAGAAACTTAGTGATCATTTCTGGGGGTGTATCAGGATTTAGTGCCAAACCAACCTTGCAACCAAGGCCTTTAATTTTGTCAATTATTCCGCTAGCATTTGGAACTACTTCTACATGGAAAGTAATGGCATTTGCACCTGCTTTTGCAAACATTTCTGCTAAGTTAGCAACTGAATTAGTCATTAAATGTACATCAATATGACATTCTATACCATAAGAACGTAAAGCCCGACAAACATCCGGCCCAATGGTAAGATTTGGGACAAAGTTATTATCCATAACATCAAAGTGAATACCATCAGCACCAGACGCAATAACTTTGCTAATATCATCACCTAAACAAGCAAAATCTGCTGATAAAATTGAAGCCAAAATTTTTTGTGCCACTTGTATCCTCTCTCAGACAAAATATTTTATGAGTTTAACATGAGCTTATTAATTTAACCAGAGAGTATCTAAGGTCTACCAGGGCCATTTTTATTTTCCGAACTGGACAAGTTCTTAGAGGTGTCAAAACTTGGTCTGTCTAGGCCCTCTCCTTTATTGCTAGGGCTTGTGTTCTGTTGAGTATTTTTTTCATCAGAATAATCTTGTTTGGCAGCTTCTAGCTGACTCCTTCTATCTTCGCGGGTTTCTCTTGTAATTATCTTTCCTGATTTTTCAAATTTTTGCTCCACATAGGTCTGAAGTGTGGTCAATTTAGATTCATCAACTTTGTCAGTTCCCGTGGCATTTTTGTTAGCAGCTATTATCATGTTCATATTATCAGAAAATTCAGCAACTATTTTTGCATACTTTTCAGTTTCATCTTTATGGCCATACCCAGGTAAAAATTGATTCTTCAGAGTCTTAGATGCCTTAGTATTATCTTTTTTTTTGCCAAATAAAACTTGATTAGCTATCTGATCATTTAACCCAAACTGTTCTTGAATTTGCTTATTAGCCAACATTTTAGCACACATCACTTTATTTATAATTTGAGCACTTTTGCTATTTATTACATTTTTTAAAAGTGTTGGGTTTAAATCTCGCTTTCTTTTTTCTGCCTGAAGTTGGTCTTTGCTTTTTGGTGTGTAATCATTTAGACCTTGGTGTGATTCATCTTTATTCTTGTCTACTGCCATAATACACCATTTATTAAGCAACTATAATATGTATAGCACATTTATTTATTATTTTCATGGCTTTATCTTAAGATGTATGTAGTAATCATAGCGAAATATTTAGCAAAGACTTACCTGTCAAAAAAATGCTAAAAGCAATACTGTTTAAAGAATGATAAAATCTAGCTCTAAAATAAGATATGTATATATACTAAGCCGTCAATACTCTTGACATATTTTTAAAGAGCGAATAGCATCAGGATTACTATTTCTCAGGAGGAGAATAATATGAATATCACACAAAGTATGAACTTGTTCAAAACACAAACACTGATAACAAGATTACTGCTCTTATTTGCCGTTGCAATAGCGTTTCTTCTGTTAACAACAGGAATTGTTTTTGGCATAGCTAGCACGGTAGAATCACTAGCTCTGCTAACAAGCGTAGCATCAAGTTTTGCTATAATTGGAAGCGCAGGCTTAGCAGAAACCACATTTAGCTTTTTAGTAGCTACTGTAGTAGAAATTATGCAGCAAAAAGATATTAATAACTGGAAAGAAAATTTAATAAATATCCCAGCGTTTAGCCTTGTATCTGGAATTGGACTTATGCTTATTACTAGTATTCCTTTCTTTATTGCAGTAGCTTGTGGCCTGCCGAGTTTTGGTTTTGGTAGCCACTTTCTCAGCATAAGTGCGATCAACGTATCCTTAATAACGATGGCATCTTTAATAGTATTAGCTCCCTGTGGAAGTAATTTGTATAGTAGTTTTAATAATAAAAATGCGATAAAGTCTGAAATTATGGAAGATAAGATAGAATTACTTAAAAAACATGATAAAAATAACGGCTCAGCTAACTTTAAACAAAAAAAATCAGAAGGGACAGTTACTGACGAGAAGGCAGAATTACTTAAAGACTATGATGAAAATGATGGTCAAGCTAACTTTCAACGATTATTAAAAACTAAACTATAGTAATGTTTAAAATAATAATGTCACTGATAAGTGGTGAGAAAAATGAAATCAGAAAACCACTAATAAACAGTAATAACGTTGACGATAGGGTTAATTCTAACATGCTTAAAAATGAAGATAAAAACCAAACCAACACAAATGGAGATAAATCTACAATAGATTTTAAAGAAAAAAATTTATCTAACAAAAATGGGCCGGCAGAAATAACTGCCTCACAAAGATAACAAACAAACTCACAAACACTCGCAAGAAAAAGCTTTTTTATGGCTATACTTCGCGCTATTCACATAAAGTATGTCAAAAATAGGAGCGTGATAGTTCAAATTAACAGAACGTCCTCTCTGTCTTACAGCATAATTTTTCATGAAAACCAGAAAAAAACAAACTGCTTCAAAGCCAAATAAAATCATACAAATCAATACTTTACATGCAAGACGCATTTGTTCGACGCTTGACACCATATTGCATGGTTGTTATACTCGCCAGATAATTAAATAGGAGAATCAAATGAATTCCATGCGTATGATGATGTCAAATCACCACTTCAGTAATATAACAAAAAAAACACTAGCTGCATTTTTCTTCCCCATCCTAGACCTAGCAGAATCATTTGTGGGATTTCTACTAGGTTACGTAATTGCTTATTATATTATATATCCTTTCCAGGCAGCACTAGCAGGACTTTCTGGAATGGCACTTCATCTAAGCATATTGTCAATAAATACTCTTCCTGGCGTTGGGGTGGCACTAATATTGCTATCTGCTGCTGCAATCTTTTTAGAACAAGCTAAAGAGTTCTCGATACCATCTAGGATGCTTTTTGTGCTAGGCACAACAGTTTTAATAACTGCCATAATGATTTTGATAAGTTCTGCTCCTTATGCAATTGCACTTGCTTTAGGAGCAAAAAGTATAGTGGGAGCTAGTCTTTGGAGCCTGAATGTTTTTTCATATTTAGCGATCTCTGGATGTTCAATTTATTTTTTAGTCCTTATAACAAATAGTATTAAAAAGATATTTTACCCTCTAAGTAATGATTTAGCCAAAATTAAAAAGTATATCAGCGGCAATGGTATGGTAGATATGTTACCAATTATTACTCCTTTTAACCAGGTAGAGGCCCAAAATGATATTGATTATAACGCGTTTAGTGATTATATATTCAACCATGGACAAAAACTTTTTATAGTTAATAGATTTACCCTAAATCACCGAGAACTTATTCTCACAACTCAGCAACTAAGAAATGCTTTATTGGCCCAAGGTGATAATAATGAATTTGGTATAATGGTAATAAATCTAGCTAACAATACTATGAGTGATTTACAGTTTACAAGCTTTTTTGATGGCACTCTATCTTGCTTAAGATTATCTCCGGAATATACTGACACTATAATAAATCTAGCTAACAATAATATTGCGGGTGCAAATGACCTTATTCAGAAAATGAGCCAACCAGCTCGTAATTTTTTTGCAGAGGCTAGACAAGGTCAAGTAGATGCACAAGGCAGAGAAGAAACAGTAATTAATAATCCTATAATGACTCAAAATGAAGTACTTAATTTATTCAATGATGGGGTAGAAGAAGTACTTAATTTATTCAATGCTGGGGTAGAAATGCTAGAGCAACAACCGCTTCTCAGCAATAATAATGAGGGAACAGTTGCACCAACTACGATATTGCTTGGCGGTGAATCAGATCCATTACTAGAGGATAATAATCTAAAGCTAGGCTATATAGAAAACCCAGTCACATCATCTT
>JAYYZF010000045.1:0-2747 GCA_036340215.1 Pseudomonadota bacterium
AGAGGTTGTAGCCATTGTAAATTGGGTTTGATTTCATGTCAAAGATATGGAAAACTGATAATTCTTACATAATATTGGTGTTTTAGGTAAATATAAATCTTGAGGTTTTGCAAATGGAAATAAAATACATAAAGAAAAATAACATCGATTCAGGAACTGCCCTTATCACCGGGGCATCATCTGGTATTGGTGAGGCTTTTGCAGAGATGCTTGCTAAAGAGGGTTATAATCTTGTTCTTGTTGCGCGAAATATAGATAAGTTAAATAGTTTGTCTAGTAGTTTGTCTGAGAAGTATGGGATTAAAGCTTATGTTTATGGCCAGGATTTATCAGAAAGCAATGCTGTATCTAATATACACAAGTTTACTCAAGAAAAAGAAATTACAATAGATTTACTAATTAACAACGCTGGTCACGGTGATGTTGGAGGCTTTATAGATCATAGTATGGCTGAACATAATGCGATGATAAGCTCAATGTTGACTGCTCTAGTTGAATTGACTCATGTTTACTTGCCAGATATGGTTGCAAGAAAAGACGGAGCGATTATTAACGTTGCTTCAGTTGTTGGTTTAATGGGTACCTCTCTTAATATGATGGTTAAAAGAAGTTTATATAGACCCATAAAATCATTTGTAATTGCTTTCACCGAGCAGTTAGATGTCGCTTATCGCTCAACAGGCGTGAGGTTCCAGTGCTTATGCCCAGGTCTTACGATATCCGATTTTCATAAAAGAGTAGGGCAAGAGGACTTATACGATAAATTACCATCATTTATGTGGCTCACTTCTGAAGAAGTTGCACGCAGAAGTTTAATCGGCTTGAGGAAGAAGAAAAAATTAGTATTTGTTACCGGCTTTATCAATAAACTAGGTATTTTTTTTCATCGTCTTTGTTCTTTATTTTCTTGAAACTAGATTCTCCAGAAAACAGATAAATCAAGAATAATACAAGCAAATATGCTATAATTACAATAAGTTAAAAATATTATTTGTAATTATGAAAAAAATTGTTATTGTCTTTGGACACCCAAATACTTCATCCTCCTTTAATGCTGCTATCAGAGATACTTTTATTGCTGAGGCAACTAAACTTGGGCATGAGATAGACTTGATTAATCTACATGACGAGGAAGAAAAGCTACCTTTTTACAATTCTAACTTTAACCCTCCACCAAAATTAGTTTTAGACTATCGTGATAGATTAGAATCTGCTGATGCTCTTTTTTTAATAGGCTCATGTAATAATCTTAGAATGAATTCAATTTTAGAAAATTGGATAGATTGGGTTTTGCATCCTAAGTGGTTTTTTTCCTTTAAATCAGCTTTTCCAGGGAATAAGTTTTTTAAAAACTATGGCTATCCAGTTCCAGGGGCCATGAAGGGTAAAATAGGTATAGTTTCTATAACATATGGTGGACCAATGGTTACATACTTTAAGTTTTCTCTATTTGATAATATTCCATATCGAAGGCTAAAGAAAGCTGTTTTCAAACTAGGAGGTCTAAAAACTAAGTATATCAGGTTCTATTCTGTTTTACCTGGTATGCCATTAAAGGATTTTGAGAAACATATGGAAAGGGTTAAGAAATTGGCTAGAAGCTTGTGAAAATATAACGTTATTATTCAAGAATATTCTGCCATCATGTAATTTTATCTAGCTTAATAGTATCTTATTTATTATTTTAATATTTATATTTGCCAATATTCATAGGGGGTAATATGGGTTACAAAAGTTTGATATTAGCAATTTTTGCAGAAGTTATTGCCACAATTGCTCTTAAAAGTAGTAATGGTTTTTCAGAATTAATGCCAGGATTTATTTCTATATTATTTTATGTAGTATCATTTTATTTTTTAATGTTTGCCATGCAAACACTGCCAGTTGCTGTTTGTTATGCAATTTGGTCCGCAACAGGAATTGCTTTAATAGCCATAATTTCAAGTTTTAAGTTTGGCGAAGTGCCAGATATATATGCAATAGTTGGTTTAACTTTAATAGTTTTAGGAGTTTTTAATTTGACTATATTGAGCAAATTGGGTAAGGGAATTTAATATTATTTAGAACACACATAGCTCAGGATGTTCGATATACCGTTCACAAATATTATACATAGTAAAATCGTTACGATAGGCATTAAGATTTTTATTCACATATTTCAGTAGTGGTTCATTCATTATTATCTGGCCATAATATTCATTACCAAATAATACCCACGTTTCATATCCTAATGATATTTTACTGGTTGTTATTTCTTCCGCATAACTGTAGTTTTGTTCTAAAAATTTACTTAAATTTGTTTTACCTATAGCCATAAATTCTACTTTCTTAGTAAAAAGCCCATCAAAAGCATCGTTTATTGTTTCAAATACCACAGGATTTGCTCCTGCTTTTTCAATCATATTTTCTAGGCGTGGATGACCGTACAACACCGCAACGTTAGTATTTTTAAGATCGTTTGTATGATATAAAATTTCAGAGCCTTTATCCATTAAATAGAGAACCGATGAGGTAATAATAGCACTTAAGACGGTCACGGCAAAAACTGATATTAGAATCCATACGCCAAAAAGTGTGCGGCCAAATGTAGTTACAGGGTCGTAGAGTAGGTCTCTAAAAAAACAGCTAAATATAGTAAAGAAACAGTAGCTTATTTTTTCAAATCTAGAGCACCCTTTCAGGTGGGGGTGTGAGTTATTTTCTGCATGATAAAGTAAGAAAGTAAAAAATACACCTACTACAAAAGA
>JAYYZF010000046.1:0-3856 GCA_036340215.1 Pseudomonadota bacterium
AAGTAAATTATCATTTAAAGAAGCACGTGATTTAAATAATTTCCAGGTTGAGGCACTGCAGGATGATGAAGTACAAGAATTATTCAAGGCGGAAAAAGTTAATATAGAATTAGTCCAGTTTCCCTGGCTACAAAACTGTATAAAAAGGAAATCCTGCGACATTAATAGTCTAAAAAATGCTCTATCAGATAGTACTATAGGGGGTATGATAGCAAATAAACATATACAACAATATTTTATCTTAGGAAAAGTTGATGTTTCATTACTATATGAGAGTCCTGGAAAATGCAACTGGACAATTCTAAGTAGAATATTGCTTTCTAATTGGTCATACGAGATATTTTCGGATAATATAAAATTTAATACTTTAATAAAAATGAATTCAGAAGTTGAAGCTTATTTAGCTTGGAAGCTCTACTATTTTGCTGGAATACACCCTGAACACTATCTTTCCCTCTCAAAGAGGGAAAGGCTTATGCAGGAACTAAAATATTCTTCAACTAATGCTGATAATATAAATATAAGCGATTTAGTTTCTGGAAAAATGAAAAATCACTCTTTGTTTAGAGAGAAATATGAGATTTTAGAAGCTGCAATTAGAACGCATGGAGCTATGTGCGCCGCTGCTAAAATTATTACATATGCAAAATTTATTGGTAAAGTAATAGAACAAGGTTTAGGTGAAAAAAATAAACCTCAAGAAATATCAGTTCCAGTAAAAATATTTAGAGACTTCGGGGTTACCAATATAACTAAATTACCTCAAGATATATTATGTACTATAATATCATTCCTTGGTGAAAAGAAAGCGTTTGATGAGTTGCCAAAAAATGAAAATTTTATAAAAGCACAGGCAATCCTAAAAAGAATAGCAATTCAACAAAGCATGAAAATAACAAAAAACAGAAAAGATAATACTAAGCAATCATTCTGCACAATAAGTTAATAAACACATATTTTAGATAATTAAGCCACTATAGAAGCTATAACAATTTTAATATAAGACCATATGATATTCATTAATAACAATTAATCTAGGACTTATCGCACTCGCCTCTAAAACTGAATTGAGGGTATTCATCTGTGCACAGTAAATGTGAATAACATATTACTCTGTAATTCCAACGCAAATATCCTTCTACTAAATTAAAAATACTTCTTGGGTAATTACCTGTTATGAAAGTTATAATATAAGCAATAAAACTTGCTGGAATTACTATAACAGTTAATAAAGACAAAATGATGCTATGTGGCAAAATAAGCAACCACTTAATTAGTGGTAAGACTCTATTTAAATTATCAACCTTTGGTTCTGGGAGTGTTAAGATTACATCTTCGTCTTTTTCAAAATCTGGGAACTTTGGAGTGAGAACTAGAAAGTAACTTGTCACGCGTAGCATATAGCGCGTGATTTCCTTATTCCATGAAAATACCCAACTAGGATATTTTTTACAAAAGAGCATAATAAAAATAACAGGTAAAAATATTATGAAACAGTAACTTATATTCATAATCAATAATAACATTAAGATCCAAAATATAAAAAATATAGAAAAAAATACCAAAAATCTAGTCAAAGTATCACCATGCATCTCTTTCATTTCAAATACTGCAGGTTGAATATAATCAGCAATAAAAGCACCCAAAGCTGAACCAACATTGTAACTAAACGAGGAGCTATGAGAATAAGATTCATGGTTTTCCTCTATTTTATCACTCATAGTCTGCACAAAATCTTCTTTAGTTTTTATTATATAATCACCGTCGGCATTATTGTCGAAACCTAAGCCCATATCTCCGAAAAAACTAGGTTGGGACCAAAATAATAATAGTATAAATAGGGGCAGTATTAAAATAGGTGTAAAGAGTGCTTTAAGCCTATTCCTCTCTTCAACATAAGAAATATCAAGTTTAAAACCATCCATTAGTATTCCCCTCCATTATTCATCAACATATTTAATATACACCTTTATGCACAAAAATTTAAGATTATTCTATAAAAGAATTGCTTGATTTGTAGTTGTGCCTTGTAAGTTTTATTACAACTTAATTTTTACTTTTTATACCGAGTAACTCGAAACCTTTCTGGGTAACTATCCGACCACGTGAAGTTCTTGCTATATATCCTTGCTGTATAAGAAAAGGCTCTAGTACATCTTCAATAGTACTTTTTTCCTCACTTAATGCGGCAGCTAAGGATTCTACCCCAACTGGACCACCATTAAAATCATTAGCAATTGTAGCAATAAGCTTTCTATCAGTATTATCAAAACCATTACTATCTATTCCCAACATTGTTAGGGCCTCGTTTGCAACACTCAATGTTATACTACCGTTTGCTTTTACCTCAGCATAGTCTCTGACACGCCTTAGTAATCTATTTGCTATTCTTGGGGTGCCGCGAGACCTGCAAGCTATTTCAAAAGCGCCTTTGTCCTCTATTTCAATATTTAGTATATTACTTGAACGTTTCACAATGGCAGCTAGTTGCTCATTAGTGTAAAACTGAAGACGGGTTACAATACCAAATCTATCTCGCAGTGGTGAAGTAAGAGCACCACTTTTTGTCGTGGCAGCAACAAGGGTAAATGGCGCTAAATCAATTTTGACACTACGTGCAGATGGGCCCTCTCCAATAATAATATCTAACTGCCTATCTTCCATTGCTGGATAAAGAACCTCTTCTATTGCAGAGTTAAGCCTGTGAATCTCATCAATAAAAAGTATATCATTAGGTTGCAGGTTAGTTAAAATAGCGGCAACATCTCCTTGTTTATCAAGAGCGGGGCCTGAAGTATGATGAATGTTTCCAGACATCTCAGCAGCAATTATATTAGCTAGTGTTGTTTTTCCAAGACCTGGTGGCCCAAAAATCAAAACATGGTCTAGTGACTCAGAGCGCTTTCGAGCCGCAGAAATAAATATCTTCAGCTGTGATACAACCTCGACCTGACCTAGATAATCTGCAAAAGATAAAGGACGTATAGACTTATCCTGAAAAACCTCAGTTTCATCAACAATACTACTCGCAACTAATCTATCTTGCTCAATCATTATATACTCGCTGTTTCTTTAGAAATACTTTTTAAAGCAGTCCTTATTAAACTATCTAAATCTTTTGCATCATCTTTTAAAGCAACAACTGTTTTTTCAGCCAAAGCATGTTTGTAACCAAGCCTTGTAAGTACTTGGACCGCATCCTGCCAATTTGGCAAACCAGATTCAGGCTTGTTCTCTGCCGCAAAATCTAATGAGCTTAATGCCATAAAAGGTGTTTTTAAATCCATTACCAACCTTTTTGCAACCTTGACGCCAAGACCTTTTACAAGCCTTAAAGATGTATAATCTTCATGTAAAATTGATTTCACTAAAGCTTTAGCATCTAAAGTAGAAAATATTGTTTGAGCCAACTTTGGCCCCACTCCATTAACCTTTAAAAGTAATTTGAATATATTTTTTTCATTATTATCAATAAAACCAAAAAGTTGATGCTGATCTTCACGTACGTGCTGATATGTGTAAACTTCAACTTCTTCTCCAATAAATGGTAATTTTTGAATAAGCCTGGCGTGAGCTTCAATCTCGTAACCAACACCTCCAACAAGTATAATTATAGTATTATCCGCAACATGTTTTAGTTTACCAGCCACATAACCTATCATAAAAAATCCAATTCAATTTATATCTATCAATTATATTGTGACAATATAGCCTAAAAACTACAACTAAAACTTAAAAGTTTAATCTCTTGATGATAACTTCAAATACTAGTATTCATGCATGTAAAATTCTGTGATTATTAAGATGACATATGGCTAATGCTAGAGCGTCTGCCGCATCTTCCTGAGGTAAATCT
>JAYYZF010000047.1:0-19822 GCA_036340215.1 Pseudomonadota bacterium
TCTTTGAACGGTATGTCACCTGTGAATTTTAGGGAGAACATGACCATCCTTGCTACCCAGAAGAAAATTATGTCAAACCCTGTAACTAATAAACTTGTAGGGAAAAATGTATCAAGCCTGATAGATTTGTTTGGCCAACCCAAAGTTGCAAATGGCCATAATGCAGAGGAAAACCATGTATCTAAATCATCACTATCTTGCTCCAGTTCTATTTCAGGGGCGAGCTTGTAAAAGTCTCTAACTTCAGTCTCAGATTTACCAACATAAACGTTACCGCTTTTATCATACCATGCAGGTATTCTATGTCCCCACCAAAGTTGCCTACTAATACACCAGTCTTCAATATTTTCAAGCCAATTAAAGTATGTATTTTCCCAGTTTTTTGGATGAAACTTCAAGCGCCCAGTTTTTACCACATCTACAGCGGGTTTTGCTAACTTTTCAGTTGCCACGAACCATTGTTGAGTTAAATATGGCTCTATGATTGCTCCAGATCTATCGCCCTTTGGAATAACCATTTTATGTGATTCAGTTTTTTCTAACAAACCTTGAGAATCAAGTTGCTGCAGCACTTTTTTCCTGGCCTCAAACCTTTCTAAGCCTCTAAATTCCGCTGGAACATTTTCGTTTAAACATGCACCTGGGGTGAAAATATTTTTTACTATAAGATTATGCCTTTTACCAATTTCATAGTCATTGAAGTCGTGTGCTGGTGTAACTTTGACAAAACCTGTACCAAACTCAGGGTCTATGTGAGAATCAGCTATTATTTTTATTTTTTCAGAGGTAAGAGGGATATTTACAAATTTATTGATTAGGTGTTTATGTCTATCATCATCTGGTGAAATTGCAATTGCAGTGTCACCAAACATTGTTTCAGGTCTAGTCGTTGCAACTGTAATGAAATCATCTTCTCCACAGACTTTATACTTTAGGTACCAGAGACTTCCGGTATATTCCTCGCTTACAACCTCTAAATCAGAAACAGCAGTTTGTAGTACAGGGTCCCAGTTTACAAGTTTGTTTCCTCTGTATATTGTTCCTTCTCTATGTAGCTTGACAAAAGCACTTATTACCGCCTCGCTCATTGATTCGTCAAGAGTAAATTTTTCGGAATCCCAGTCAACGGATGCCCCCATGCGCTTTATTTGACTCTTTATATTACTACCAGATTTTTCGATCCATTGCCAAATTTTGGCTATAAACTCATCTCTACCAAGATCTTGTTTGCTCAAGCCTTGAGCTGCTAATTGTCTTTCAACAACCATTTGTGTTGCTATCCCAGCATGATCAGTCCCCATTTGCCATAAGGTATTACGGCCATTCATTCTCATATATCTTATTATTGTATCCATCAATGTGAGTTGAAAACCATGCCCTAAATGAAGAGACCCAGTAATATTTGGTGGAGGAATCATAATGCAAAATGGATTTCCAGAATCTTTTGGCGCACCTATTTTCTTTTTCTCGTATTCGTGTTGCCATTTTGCTTCAAGTATTTCAGGTTTGTAACTTTTGTCCATATTCAACTCAAATTAATTACTTTAAGATACAGATATTACAATAAATTTTGCTTTTTTCATAGCGTAATATTTATTTGAATGAGTTTAAAGATAATTTGCTTGTCTGCATAAAAGCTAAAATTGCTAAAATGCTTTTTAACTAATGCTAGCTCTACTTTTTACTCTGTCTATGCTATGCTTATTCAGTGATCATTTATTAACACGAATGTTATTTATGTGAGTGCAACAATAACTTTACTTTTTGATAACTTATAGGTTTAGTCAAGGATATTTACAATGATAATTTACTTCGTATATTTTTTCACACAAAATTACCATATGGGTATTTCTTGCCAATCATATTGAGGTTTTAGTTTGAATCGGGTTATTTTCACATTCATTTTTTTTGTAATTTCTATCTGTAATGCCAAGCCAAAAAACTTCACAGATAAAATAAATATACCTGTATCTTTTCCCTTTTCATACTCTGTAGTAGAGCAGGATGAAGGGTTTTTAGTGACAATCGCAACGAAAAAAGTTTCAGGTGTTACTAAAGAATCACAATGCATAAATAAAGTTACTATTAAAAATAAGAGCGAGTTACAATTTGTAATTAAAAAAAGTTGCTTTGTTAATTTTATTCCAGTCGTGGGTGATAAGGATAGGTTTTCGCTGGATATAGTTTTTTATAGCGACAGTAAGGAATTTCTTGCTGATAAAGAAGATTTCCTGTCTAAGGCTTATGAAAATAGATTAAGGATTAATCTTTCTAATCGTGATTATATTGATGCTCAGGAAAGGTTTCATGCCGAAACTAAATTAAACCCAGTGAGAAAAGGAGACTTTGTCTTAGTATTAGACCCAGGGCATGGTGGCTTTGATCCCGGGGCTGTTAGCCAGTGGGGGCTTGAAAAGGATTTTAACCTTTTGTTTGCAAAAAAGGTTCAAGCTAGATTGAATGCAAAGCCAGGTTATAAGGTTTATCTTACTCGCGATAAGGATGAGTATATCACAATGGGAGGCAGAGTAAGATATACAAGTTATCATGGAGCTGATTTATTTTTAAGTTTTCATCTTGATGCTAGCTCAAATAAGAGTGTTAGGGGGCATCGGGTTTTTGTACTTTCTGAGAGTGGGTCACAAACTGAAAATTTGTACATCAAGAATAAACTTGATGCTATTAAATTTGATCTACAGCAGGCACAGACCCTGTTTTATAGCGCTCTAGTAGCTGATTATGTCAATATAAACATCGCTACAATGTTAGATCAAAAGCTTTCCAGGGTATATCAAACAGGTTTTGGAGTCTTGAAGTCGCCAACTACTCCATCAGTTTTAATAGAGTTTGGCTTTATAACTAACAAGCATGACATGAGTCTTATCAACGACCCTAATGTTCAAGATGATATTGTTACTGCTGTTATTTCCGCTATTGAAAGCTTTGCAAGCTTGTTTCAAGACTAGCTTTGGCTAATATTTATTAAATTGTTACTCATGTTGTTTTTAATAGCTTTCTTTAAATTGGATAAAATGCAGACAGAGCTCCACTTTTTTTTTTATGTATGATAGTCTAATATCTTAATTTTTGAGATTTTATATGTTGCTAAAAAGTTATCTTTTAAGACAATATTTTTATATTTTTTCTGTGGTGAGCTCTGCGATGCTTTTTATCTTTGGAGTTTTACAAGTTTCAGAAATTTTGCAGGATTTTATGTCAGGATGGGTTCCTGTAGACAGAGTTTTCTATCTGTTACTATCGCATGTTCCCTTTTTAATAATGATATTAATACCTATGAGTGTGCTTGTATCTGGGATATTGCTGATAAACAAGTTTGAGGAAAAAGGGGAGATGACAGGGATTATATCTCTTGGCTGTAGTTATTCAAGATTACAATTTTGGTTTGGGCAGCTGATTTTTCTAATTTTTATTTTTATGGTAGCTATTATAGTTTTTATTGAGCCTACAGTGCTAGAGTTTGGGGGTGACTTTTCTAAAAATATGAATGAGTCAAACCTAATAAAAAGTTTCCAAGCAGGTAAATTTAGCTCTTCGCCAGATGGAAATGGTGTCTTATATTTTGAGTCAAATGATGAAAGTAATAACAATTACAAGAATATATTTATAGCTAGGAAAAATACAGATATGCACAAAAACGCACCAAAATGGGAAATTTTAACTGCTAATAACTTAAAAGTTGATAAGGGCTCAGATGTTCTTCAAAAATGGCATTTAAAAAATGCAACATATTATAAATTTAAGCCAGGTTACAGGCAGGGTGAAATAGACGAGTTGGAAAAGCTGGAGATTGGCTTTAGAGAAAAAGTCAATCTTACAGAACAAGGCTTAAATTTTGAGAATATGGGAGTATTTGAACTTTGGTCTCACTTAGACAAGGCTGGAGCTATGGCTTATTTGCATTTCAAAATTTCAACCGTAATAGGTATTCTTATTATGGGCTTATTAATATTTCCAATAAGTTCACAGACTTTTTTTGATACGATATTTTACAAAGTTTTTCTTGCTATTACCTTATACAGTGTTTATGTGGCCCTAGTTATTACTTCAAAGTCATATATAAGTAAGGGTTTGTTATCCCTAACTAGCGGTATCATGATGCCACAAATTGTTTTTTTGTTAGCGCTTGCTATCTATAAGATATGTTATAAATTTCTGAGATAAATATGAAGACTTTAACAAGATATATACGGAATGTAATACTAAAAACTTTCTTCTCTATATTATTTGCTTTTGTTGTTATCTCTGTAGCTATGAAGTTTTTAGGGCAAATGAAATATTTGGGCCATGGCAACTATGCTCTATACCAAGTTTTTCAATATGTAATATTTACTCAGCCTCGAGATATATATATTATCTTTCCATTCACATTGTTACTTTCAATATCTATTGTAATGTTGAAGTTAAAGTTAAGAAATGAGTTAGTTGCAGTTGCTGCATGCGGAATTGGGATTTTTGACATAATTTATATCGTATTCACTTCCACTTTACAAATAATTTTAATCTGTATGCTTTTAGGCGAGGTCATTGCTCCATATGCTACTAATTTTGCAAAAAATTTAAAGATGACAGAGATGTCTGGTGGCAATCTTGCGGCTATGAAGGGACAATTATGGTTACATGAGGGCGATTCATACAACAATATTACGACAGTTCAAGATGATCATACTATTAAAGATATAACTAGATATTTTGTAAACAGTAATGGGATTTTTAGGATAGAGCACTCTGAGTATGGTGTTTACAAAGACGACCACTGGGATCTTCACAATATAAAATGGACCGATTTAAATTTAAAAGATACTAATAAGTCTGGGTTCATCAAGAGTAAAGACTGGCGGAGTATACTTGACCCAGTCCTATTGCAAAACTATGATACTAAGCCTTCGAGACAAACTCTATGGTCATTATTTTATACGTTTTTTAATGCTTCAAGTATTGCTGACAATTATGATTATCTCATTTTTTGGCAGCGTTTGACACTTCCGGTTATATGTTTATTAATGTCTTTTTGTGTTGTGGTAATATTCTTTAATTTTGAGGCGAATATTAGTAATAACTTTAAAATGATGCAGGCAGTAAGTATTGTTCTTGTGTTTTACTTCTTGAAGGAGTCATTAAGCTCAAGCTTATTGAACATAGGAATATATCCGTTAATAATTGCATCATTCCCATTGCTTCTAGGATTCTTATTATTTTTATTGCTCTTGAAAAGATATCTAAGAGGTAATTTAATAAAGCGTTATAGCAAAAGGAATGAGTAGGTTGTACCATGAGTGAAAAGTTTTTTGGCGGTATATCATTAGTAACAGGAACTTCCATTGGTGCTGCAGCTCTTGCATTACCAGTTGTGGCATCCTCTTTGGGGGTGTTGGGTACTTTTTTTTGTTTCTTACTGTGCTGGGCTGTTATGTATTTTGCAGGTTTAATGGTTTTAGAAGTAAGTGTTGCCTGTGGCAGTGAAAAAAGTTTTATTTCTATGGCGCAGCAGACTCTTGGAGATAGCTATAAGTGGCTTATCACTTTTCTATATTTGATACTTCTATATAGCCTTTTAGGTGCATATTTCAGTGGCGGAGCAGATCTTGTTCATAGTTTTTTTAGGTTGTTTAAGTATGATAATTCTATATCATATTTTATTGAGATTTTACCTTTTGTTTTAGTTACATCTTTAGTCATGTGTGCAGGAAAGAGATCTCTTGATTATCTCAACAGAGCAATGGTCATAGGAATTTTAGTTACTTTTTTCATGTTGTTGATATCTTTACTTAGATTTGTAGATTTTGAAAATATTAGGTATAACCTTGATCTTGGCTCTATTGGTACTCTCAAGCTTCTACCAGTTATTATTACCGCCTTTGGTTATCAAGTTGTAATTCCAAGTTTGCGTAATTATTTGGCTGATGATGTAAAAGTACTACCAAAAGTAATTTTAATTGGTAGTTTAATTCCATTTTTTCTTTATCTTTTTTGGTCTATATTAATTTATTTATTATTACCATTATCAGGTGATTTTAGTATAACTTCTCTAAAGGCGGGACTTAGCCCAATAGACGATCTACCTTATTATCTAAATCATATTTATAAGTCTAAAATAATGACTAACTGCCTAAATTTATTTTCTTTTTTCGCTCTATCATCATCAGTTCTTGGTATTGCTGTAAGTCTTTTTGACTTCTTAGCTGACCGTTTAATGTATGGGTATTTAAAATTTACTAGAATGGCGATTATTTTTCTTACTTTATTCCCACCCTTTATTTTTACCTTATTTTACCCACAAGGTTTTATTTTTGCTCTAAGTTTTGCTGGCTTTTTTGTGGCTATACTCAATGGTATTATCCCAGTGATGATGTTTTATAAGCATAGGATTAAAAATGATATAGCTATTAGTTATACCGAATATGGTTCTATGTTACTAGTTACCTTAGTATCACTTGCGATTTTATTAGCTATGCTACTATAAAACATATATATAATATCAATCTTTCTCAGTTAACATTTGCTTGAGCTTAACATAATTAATTTTGCCAGTAGCTAGGGTTGGAATTTCAGCTAAAAATTCTACTAAAGTTGGGATGTTAAGTTCTGATATTTTATTTGATTGACAATATTCAATAATTTGTTTCCTGTTGGCACTTGGATTGTTGGAGACACAAATAATTTTTTCTCCTTTTCGCTCACATGGTAAACTGATAACAGCTTGTTGGTAAGCAGGCCAAAGAAAATTAAGAATATTTTCCACAGATGTAAGAGAGATCATTTCTCCAGCAATTTTAGCGAATCTTTTTGCCCTGTCTACTATTGTTAAAAATCCTGCCTCAGATACATTTACTATATCTCCGGTATCATGCCAACCGTCTTTGGGTGGTTCAAGTTGTCCAGGTTTACTACTTAGCAAGTAACCAAGCATAATATTACCTCCTCTAACCCATAATCTACCACCGTCTGTTGTGCCTTCATGAGGAGTTAACTTATATTCTATACCAGGCAATATTTTCCCAGCACTACCTTTCTTGTGATGCATCGGTGTGTTTATACTTATCACAGGGCTTGCTTCAGTTGCGCCGTATCCTTCAAGAATTCTAACTCCAAACTGCTCAAACCAAAATTGTCTTGTTTGTAAATTTAGTTTTTCAGCTCCAGCAAAAACATAACGTACGTTACAGAAATCATACGGATGAGCAAACTTCTGGTATCCAGTTAAGAATGTACTAGTACCTACAACTACAGTCGCATCAGTGTCATAAATCATTTCAGGAATAATGCGGTAGTGAAGTGGGCTAGGGTAAGTGAAAACTTTCATGCCATGCAGAATTGGCATTAGGGTGCCACATGAGAGACCAAACGAATGAAATATTGGAAGTGGATTAAATAATATATCTTTAATATTCAGGTCAATAGAAGAAGATACCTGGTGAATTGCTGTTTGTATATTTCTATGTGAGAGTAAAACACCTTTTGGCATTCCTTCTGAGCCTGATGTGAATAATAAAACTGCAGGTCTATTAAGTCTAGGGGGGATAGTTTTATAAATGAACTTTGTACTCATAACTGGCCAAATTGCTGCCTTGAATTTATCAAACCACGTTAGATTGTTTACCAGATCTTCAAGATAAATTATTTCGATACCTAGCTCGCTTAATGACTTAACCGTTTGTTCTAAAGCGGCAAGTTCAACAAACTGGCGTGAGGTTATTATTTTTTTTATTAATGAGGTTTTACAACAAGATGCAAGACTTGGTATTCCAGCTGCATAGTTTAGAAGTGCAGGTACTTTTCCAAGAGCAAAAAAGCTGAAAAGAGTTGCTATAAGACCAATAGAGTTAGGTAGCATTACTCCTAAGTTCTCTTCTTCTCCGGAGACTGACTTTAATGGGCCCTTTAAGGCTATACACTTAGTAATAAGCTTATAATAACTCGTTGGTTCTCTCTTCATATCTTCACAGATTATGTGACGATAACCATAAAATTTACATGCGTCTAAAAGACTAATGAATAGATTTTGGTTGAATTCGCGTCCCTCAAAAATCATCTTTGTCATTGTGTCATGAACAAGCTGTCCAAGAAACTCTCTTCTTTTTTTACCTTTAAGTTCATCTGGAGCAATTAGGTGTCTTGCTGGTGATATAGTTAGTGTTATTTTTGGAAACCAGCGTATTTTGAATTTTCCGCGCATATATGAAAAAGGCGTATATTGTGCGCCATCTATAAACACTGGTAATATAACCGCGTTTGCATTTTTAGCAATTACAGCAACTCCATCATATACTTTCATCAGAGATCCAGTTGTTGTTATCCTTCCCTCAGGAAAAATAATACATCTATTACCTTCAGATACTTCTTGTATTAATGATTTTGTCTTAATTGAGCTCCTTGGATCAATGCTATATGTTTTGACTAAGCTACATGCAAATGATATACCCCACCTCTTTGCAATTTCAGTATGTACAGCATACATATACTTTCCAGGCAAGCATGAGCCTAATAGGGGTACGTCAAGAAATGATACATGATTCGCGATAACTATCACTCTCTTCCCAGCATTTAAACAATGCTCTATCCCTTTTACTTCAACTCGGAAACATATTTTTAATATGGTTCTTATTATAAGTTGTAAAGACTCATAGGAGAGTATTTTAAATAGATAGCAGGCAGTCAAAGCGTTTGCAATAACAAATATTTTAATTATTTCAATAAGTGAGAGAGAGAATTTACTGAGAATCATAGTTATTATGGCACCTGCCAACATGAATAGGGCGCTAATCATATTGTTACATGCTATCATTCTAGCCCTAAGATGTTCTTTTGTTTCGTGTTGGAGTATGGTGTAAAGAGGAACAATAAAAATCCCACCTAGTACTGAAAAAAGAAGTATATCTAGACCTAAACGAAGTGTTAGCCAGTAGGATAAAAACTCATGAATGCTCATGTTTTCTGAGATTCCCATTAAGCTTAGTTTTTGAATAGCATTTGCCATATTGAAAAGAACTATGCTCATACCAAGGAGACAGAACGGGGAAAATCTGCTGTCAATTTGTCTATCTAAAATTCTATTGCAAAGTAAACTACCTATTCCAATGCCCACGGAGAAACACATCAGCATAAAAGTTATGAATTCATTTGGTGCTCCGATGATACTGTTTATAGCAGGTAACTGAGTTATTATGAATGCACCTATCATCCAAAACCATGAAATTCCAATAATAACTTGCATCATTTTTGGTTGTTTAGAACATTTTTTAATAATATCAAGTGAGGCAATTATTGGATTCTTTTGTACTGGTATATTTCTGCTAGTAGCTTTTTTAGGAGCAATTTTCATACTACTTAGCCAACCTAGAAAAGATGTTGTTATCATTATGGCAGCAATAACAATGCTAGCGTGATCAACGTGCGGTATAATACTTCCAGCTATCGTTCCAAGCAGCACTATTATTATTGTACTACTTTCTACCAAGGCATTACCGGCAAGGAGTTCGCTAGTACCAAGGTACTCTGGTAACATAGAATATTTCAATGGTGTGTAAAAGGCTGATTGAGTTCCCATGAGAAAAAGTGTGAACGTAAGCAGAGTAGAGTTACCAAAATAAAAACCAATGGAAGCTAATGTAACAATACCTATTTCGATCAACTTTAAGGATCTGACAAGCTTTGCTTTGTTAAATTTGTCTGATATTTGTCCTGCTGTTGCAGAGAATATTAGTAAGGGCAGTATAAACAAACCTGTCGATAGATTTGATTGCCAGGTTAGTTCTGATATTGACGTAATATTTAAGCTGAAAAATATCAATAAAGAGTTTTTAAAAAAATTGTCATTAAAGGCCCCTAAACACTGGACTAAAAAAATTTGTAAGAAGCTTTTTTTCTGAAATAATTGTCTATACATTGGTACAACCTATTAAGTAATTAAAGTTGATGCTTTGGTTTTTTGTGGAATAGTAATGTTTTTGAGCTTTACATATGCCGGTAGCCCATTTTTTTTGAAAGGAGAAAACTCCTCCCCAAGTATTAAGGGTTCCAAATATGTTCTAGCGGCTTCTGTTATATGCATGCCGTCTTCTGTTATAAAATCATTCGGTAGTTTTTTCTCCACGTTGGCAACAGTTTCAAGCTTGACTTGACCAACACTCCAGACATATGGAGTGTTCGACTTTCTCTCGATGTTTACCATAATACCTGATTCATTTTTCAATGCTGCATGAACTGCTGCTTTACCTAAAGCACATGCTTGTTCGAAGTCTGTTGTTGAGCTTATATGTCTCGCAGATCTTTGAAGATAATCAGGTACTGACCAGTGGGTTTTTAAACCAAGCTCAGTAGATACCATATTTGCAAGTAATGGAGCAACTCCGCCAAGTTGCTTGTGTCCAAAAGCATCTGTGCTACTCATGCTCGCTGCTATTATATCACCCTTGTTGTTTTTTAAACCCTCTGAGACCACTACAACACAATGACCGAATTTTTTTTCAAAAAATCTTACTCGGTCGAAAAACTTTTGTTTGTCAAAAGCTATTTCTGGGAAAAGTATTATATGAGGCCCATCACTCTCAGTTTCTGCTGCAAGTCCTGCTGCTGCTGCAATCCAGCCAGCATGTCTTCCCATTACTTCTAATATAAAAACTTTTGTCGAAGTAGCAGACATAGAAGCTACATCAAAGCTTGCTTCTTTTGTAGATAATGCTATATATTTTGCTACTGAACCGAACCCTGGACAAGTATCAGTTCCAGCTAGATCATTATCAACGGTTTTTGGAATGCCTATGCAGTTCAACTTATACCCCATTTTTTGGCTCATCTGCCATACCTTCAGGGTGGTGTCCTGGGAGTCATTACCGCCGTTGTAGAGGAAATGACCGATATTATGTGCTTTAAGAACTTCGATAATCCTAGCAAATTTCTCGGTTTCGTGTTCTTTCAGTTTATAGCGACAGGAGCCGAAGGCGCTTGATGGAGTCACATATAGAGATTTAATATCTGCGCTAGACTCTTGATAAGTGTCTATTAATTCTTCGTTTAGTAGCCCTAAAATACCATTTTTGCCTGCGTAAACTCTGTTTATTTCTTCTGATTCTTTAGCTGTCTCGATAACAGAGGCCGCAATAGCGTTTAGTACACTAGTTACACCTCCGGAGTGAGCGAAAAATAAATTTTTTGCTGCCATAATTTTACTCTATTCCAAAGCCTTAAATTCTACACTATTTTTTAGAGAAAGCCAAATTCCTTTCTTTCTCTAGTTCTTGAAGGTGGAGCTGCCTTTAATCTCAAATTTACACCGAAAAACAATTTGATTAATACTACTGATATCTGTTAAATTTTGACCATGAGGGCTAGGGTTTTTCTGCAACATCACACATGAGGATAAATATGTTTGGGGCTAAAAAAATACATATATTAGGTATCTCTGGCACCTTTATGGCTGGACTAGCACTGATAGCAAAGCAAAGCGGTATAACCGTTAGTGGACATGATAATGATTGTTACCCACCCATGAAGGATCAATTAGCAGCTAACGATATAAATGTAAAGCTTGGTTATGCTGATTCTGATTTGCCCCCAGCAGACTTGTACATAGTTGGAAATAGTATTAAGAGGGGAAATCCCTTATTCGAATCTATCTTACTGCTAGGCTTGCCTTATTGTTCTGGACCAGAGTGGCTATATCACAATGTTTTAAGACATAAATGGGTTATTGCTATTTCCGGTACTCACGGAAAGACTACAACATCATCAATGCTTACTTGGATACTCGAGAGTCTTGGTTACCATCCAAGCTTTCTAATTGGGGGTATACCTGAGAATATGGGGTGTAGCGCTCGGTTGACAGCTAGTAATGTATTTGTGATTGAGGCCGATGAGTATGATACCGCTTTGTTTGATAAGAGGCCAAAGTTCATTCATTACAGGCCTAAAACACTTGTTATAAATAACTTGGACTTTGATCATGCTGATATTTATTCTAGTTTAGCTGAAATATCAAAACAATTTTGCAATTTGATTAAGACAGTTCCATCTGATGGAAGTGTTATCGCCTTAGATTCTGACTCTGCTGTTGCCGAAGTGCTGAAAAAAGGTTGTTGGTCTAAACAACAGTCACTGAGCACTGACAAAGACAGTTCTAATTGGTTTTATTCAGGTAATGAGGATTTTAGTACGGTAATGATTGGCTATGCAAAGCGCGATTTGGCAACTTTCAATTTGAAAGTATTTGGGGAGCACAATGCAAAAAATGCTTGTATGGCATTAGTCGCAGCAAATCACTTTGGTGTTCCAATCTCTAATGCGGCTTCTGCACTTAACAGTTTTCTTGGAGTGAAAAGACGCCTTGAACTAAAAGGGACCTATGCAGGTGTGCGCTGTTATGATGATTTTGGTCATCATCCAACGGCTATTGAAAGTGTTTTAAAAAGTTTGAAAGTTGGATTGGCACCAGAAAATAAGATTTTCGCTATTGTAGAGTTGGGTAGTTATACTTTAAGAAGTGGGTTAATGGTTTCTCAGTTACAAAAGGCGCTTAGCTATAGCTCTATGGCATATCTACTACTAGCTTCAGGGGTCGATTCTAGTTACGACTGGACAAAATGGGCAGATCAGCATGAGAGTGTTGAGATAGGATTTGGTATGGAAGATATATCTAAAAATATATGTTACACTGTTAGACCAGGTGATATTGTAATAAGTTTTAGTAGCAGAAATATTGTAAAGATTCATGAGTTGTTGCGGGATAAATTACTCCCTGCAATCTGTTAATATATAGTGGAGATCAAAGTTGAAATACAAAAAAATATCTATAGGATTTATTCTTGCGGTTGCGTTAAGTTCGTGCTCCGAAAACACTTCAAATCAAGAAATAGGGGCTTTAGCAGGGACTGTAGTTGGTGGTATAGTTGGTGCTCAAGTTGGTGATGGTGATGGCCAAATAATAGCCGCTTACACTGGCGCGGTAGTAGGGAGCATAATAGGTAGCAATATTGGTGCGACAATGGACGAAGTAAATAGGATGAAAATGGCAGAAGTCCTAGAAAATACAAAAACTGATCATTCAAGAAGCTGGGTTGATCCAGATACTAATGCTAGATATACCGTGAAACCAACAAAAACTATAAAAGAAAACAAAACGATATGTCGTAATTTCACCATGAGTATTGTTATTGATGGAGATCTAAAAACTGCACATGGTGTTGCATGTAGAAATGGTAACGGTAACTGGAAAGTTGTAGATTAATATGCCCTGGGCAGGATTCGAACCTGCGACCTATCCCTTAGGAGGGGATCGCTCTATCCAGCTGAGCTACCAAGGCAGACTGATAAATATTAATCGTTTTTTTTATTACTGCCAACTTTTAATTGCATACATGGTATAACTTGGTGTTTGTTTACCTCAGCAGTGATAAGTTATTTGGAGAACATATATGAGTGTTTTGTTTCTTGCCTTAACCGTGCTCAGCTTGCTGTCAGCTATCTTGCTGGGGCAATATTTTGTACGTCCCACTAGCAAGAATAAAAAACAAGATGTCTTTTCACCTCGTCCTGAGAAAAATAAGACAAATGACATTATTTCTCTTTATATCCTTGCTAAAAAAAATACTTTTGCCGGCTATAATCTTCTTCAGGCTCTCACGATTTGTAACCTGGAATATGATAAAAAACTACAAATATTTCATAGATATGATAGTAATAGTGTAAGACTTTTTAGCCTTGCCTGTGCTGCAGAGCCTGGAACTTTTGATCTTGAAAAGCTTGGCTCGAGAGAATTTTCAGGAGTGGTTATTTTTATGGATTTATCTACGCTTACTGGGTCTGCCACGCTTGCTTTGGATCTATTTTTAGAGACAGCAAATTTACTAGAATACGAACTAGATGCTAAGCTTGTTGATCAAAATAAGAACTCTATAACTGAAGAGGTAATTACTAAATGGAAAGACTATGCTGATGTTAAGAGTCGTAAATTTGGAACCTTAGATTTGTTTGCCACCCACGGAGATAACCCATGAGAAAACTGATATTTTTCCTTGTACTACCTTTTTTTTGCTTTGCAGATATTCAGCAAATGGTTGAGTCGAGTGTACTTCCAGAATCATCTAATCAAGCTTTAAACCCAAGCTTGGCTGTTGAACAAGCACATATCCCAAATACTGCAGTATTGGCTTGGATGAACGAGGCAATGGTATCAACATTTTCATTTGATTTTGCAAATTTTGAGCGTTCTTTTCAACAAGCGTCAAATTATTATACTCCTCAAGGTTGGCTTGAGATGGATAAACGACACACAGAGATGAAAGATCTGGAAAAAATTAAAGAAATGAAAATGGCAATGAGTGCAGTAGCAACTGGTCCTGCTAAGATAATTTCACAAGGTGTTGTTAACAACATATATAGTTGGGTAGTTGAGGCTCCCTACATGTTAGTAGCAAGTGATATATCCCATAGTCAAAAGAGAAATATTCTAGTGAGGTCTCTAATAGTTAGGGCGGATCCTGATGTCCACTACAGGGGTATTGCTATAGATAAGATTGCCATAAAATATATACTGGGGAATCCTGAAACATCAGTTAAAGCTAAAGTAGCATCTGTTGCCGAGATGAGTCCTCCTATCCAGCAAACAACTAATTTTGAAGGGGGCTAAACTTGTCCCGTAAACTTATTACTGAATTAAAAGAAAAGATTAATAAGTATGACCATGCATATTATGTCTTAGATGATCCACTTGTAGCTGATGCCGTTTACGACGCTTGTTATCAAAGACTAGTGCAGTTGGAACAACAAAACCCAGATCTAGTTACTTCTGACTCACCCACTCAAAGAGTAGCTGGTGTACCAATATCAAAATTTAAATCTGTTAAGCATAGAAAGCCGATGCTTTCTCTTGATAATGCTTTTTCTGCAGAAGATTTTAGTAATTTTGACAAAAGAATACGTACCAAATTCAGTACGGATAGTATTGAATATTCCGCCGAGCCTAAGCTTGATGGAGTTGCTATAAATTTACTTTTTGTTAATGGTTATTTGCATAATGCAACAACACGAGGTGATGGAATTACAGGAGAAGATGTAACACACAATATAAGGACATTAAAGTCAATTCCTCTGAAGCTTTTTGGAAATGATATTCCTCATGAGATTGAAATTAGAGGCGAGATTTACTTTCCAAAAGATGAGTTTACTAAGCTAAATAACGATCTACATGAGTTAGGGAAAAAAACTTTTGCAAATGCTAGAAATGCAGCCGCCGGAAGTATCAGGCAACTTGATGCAAAAGTTGCGGCAAGTCGTCCCCTTCGCTTATCTTGCTATGCTATAGGTTACTGTAGTCAAGATATAGGGCAAAAGCATAGTGATATTTTGCAATTGCTAGTATCGTGGGGTTTGCCTGTAAGTGTTTATAATAGAACCTTAGTAGGCGTTGATGCTTGTTTAGATTATTACAAATATATGCTTGGAATAAGAGCAGATCTACCTTATGAAATTGACGGTATTGTTTACAAGGTAAATACATTGGTGCTGCAAGATAAGCTTGGTTTTGTTGCAAGATCTCCACGTTGGGCAATAGCGCATAAGTTCCCTGCGCATGAGGAGCAGACTACGTTAGAGGCAGTTGACTTCCAAGTTGGTAGGACGGGACAAGTTACTCCCGTTGCAAGGTTACAACCCGTAATGCTTGGTGGTGCCATTATTAGAAACGCATCACTACATAATTTTGCTGAGTTGGCGCGTAAAGACTTAAAAGTAGGTGACATTGTGCTTGTGCGTCGCGCTGGTGATGTGATTCCGGAAGTTGTTGCAAAGTCCTCTAGTTCCGCTAAGCCCCAGGCATTAGTCGACATTATTCCACCTAAGGCTTGTCCTGTGTGCGGAACTAAGTTAGTAAAAGAAAGTGAAGAGCTCTTACGTTGTCCCGCTGGTTTAAGTTGTCCAGCCCAGTTGAAGGGTGCTATTTTGCATTTCGTGTCAAAAGGAGCTATGAATATTGATGGTTTTGGTGACAGTACAGTTTCCTTGTTTGTTGAGCAAGGTTTGATAGGAAGCATTAGTGATATATTCTTCTTAACTTTTGATCAGATTAGATCCCAAGAAGGTTTTGCAGACTTATCGGCGCAAAAATTACTTGATAATATAAGATCCTGTAAAAAAGTAAGTTTCGCAAAGTTCCTTTATGCTTTGGGTATTCGAGAAGTTGGCAAAGTAACGGCGATGGAATTAGCAAGAAACTATTCAAGTATTGATGATTTAATGCAGGCTAGTATTACAGATTTATTGCGAGTTGATAATATTGGCCCAGTACTAGCAAAGCATATTCACGATTTTTTCCGAGAGGAAAGTAATCAGAAGCAGATTGCGAGCTTGTTTTCCTCTGGCTTGATAATAGAGATAGAAGATATCACTATTAAAGATCAGACTTTTATAGATTACACTGTTGTAATTACTGGTAAATTTTCAGGATATAGTAGGGATGAATTAAAAGATATTCTTCTCAGCAAAGGTGCTAATGTAGTAAGTACTGTCTCGAAGAAAACAACCCACGTAATAGTTGGGGATAGTCCAGGGAGTAAATTGAAGAAAGCGCAGGAGTTAGGAATTCAAATTATATCTCTGGATGATATCAAGGATCTTCTTGACTAAGGATATCTAAAAGTCCTTTTTTGTAATTAGGGAAATTAAATTTAAAGCCACTTTCTAGCAGATTTTTATTTCTTAGTCTTTTATTGGTTTTATTTCTTTTGCTATTGTCTTCAGTTGCGATGTTTTTAAGTTTAATATTTAAAACCGATGCCAGCCACATTTCTATATTTTTTTGTTTCTCCGGGTATGAGTCTGTTGCTAAATAAACTTGCAGTGGGTTTTTTAGTTTCATTAGATGATACAATGCTCTAGCAGCATCATCTCTATGAATTCTATTGGTGTATGAGTCAGAGAAGCTTGGTTTATTCTTTCTTACATTTTCTATTATTCTCGCTCTGTTTGGTCCATATATTCCGGATAATCTTACACTAACTGCTGGAAGTTTTTGTGAGAAAATGAAATTTTCAGCAGCTAGCATAGTTTTTCCAGGAAAGGCAGAAGGATTAGTTACGCTATATTCATCACACCAGCTACCATCAACTTTTTCATAAATGCTTGTACTAGAGCAAAAAATAAATCTTTTTATGTTTGCTTGTTTTTTAATAAGTTGATATGTTCTCTCAAGGCAATGCTTGTAGGCGAAATTATATGCTTCTTCTGAGTATTCTGTTGCTGATAACAAATAAAAAACATAGGTTAAGTCGTTGGGTATATCTTCTGGTGAAAGTTTTTCAATAGGTGAGTAAATTGTCGAGACTTCGTGATTATTTAATATTTTCTGCCTCTTTATAGCAAATACTTTGTAATTATCCTTAAGTAGTATCTCAGCAAGCTTCTGCCCGACGTAGCCATAACCTATAATTAGAACTTTTTTCTGCATATTATTTGCTTATGGTTGCTATCTCAATTTTTACCAAATCTTTGTTCTATACTATTTTTTATAAGTTCTATCGCAGTCCAGTTTTCTCCGCCTCCTGGAATTATAATATTCGCGAACTCTTTACTTGGAGATACAAATTGCCAGTACATTGGCCTCACTGTTTTCTGATATTGCTCTAAAATCAAGTTTATATCGCGCTGACGTTCTTCTTGATCTCTTTTTAAGCGCCTTATTAAGCAAATATCTAAGGGTGTATCCATGAATATTGCGATATCAAGTAGCTTCCTTATCGCAGGAATGGCCAAAATTAATATGCCGTCTATCAGAATTACTTGAGCATGCTTTACTTTTCTTGTCTCTTTCATTCTGAGGTGAGTTTTAAAATCATATTTGGGTATATCAACGTCGTTGTGTTCTTGTAGTGTTTTTATATGTTTTACCATTAAATGGTGTTCAAAAGCATTTGGGTGGTCATAATTTAGATTATTTCTTTCTTCAAAGCTTAAATCAGATCTATCAAGGTAGTAGCTATCTTCAGACATTGTTGATACGGCTGTTTTTTCAGGCAATGATGCGAGTATATTCTCAACTAAGAGAGACTTTCCTGAAGCTGAGGGTCCTGATACACCTATGATTAGTGGTTTGTTGTTTTTGTTTTGCATTTTATCTCCTTTTTGCTTTCAAAAAAACGTAGACTGCGCCAGTTCCACCATCATAAGATCTAGCGCTACAAAAAGCTAGTACTTGGCTTATTTTGCTGAGATTTTTGTTAACCATGTTTTTAATCACAGGTGGATTGTCTTTATTCGCCGCTTTTCCATGTATAATTTTTATTACTTTTGCATTAAGATTGTATTGTGTTTTGATAAAGTTGTAGAGTTCTTCAGTCGCATCTTTTTCATATATTCCATGAAGATCTAAACTTGCTTCAGCTTTATACTTGCCTTGTTCTAATTCTCTGAAATTCTTTTCACTTAAGCAGTTTCTTTTAAATTTTAAACGCATTTCAGAGGTGACATTTGATTCTATGTCATACTTGTTTTCTTCTTCATCGATAATGAGATCTTCAGTTGATTTTTCTGCTATTTTTTCTTTTTTTTCATGTTCTTTTGACAGAGAGTTTAAATGTCTATCGAACAGTTCCTGCTCTGCAAAAGTCATTTTTTTTGGCAATTTGTTTTCCCCTTATTAACTATATTGTGTAACTTAACTTAATACATGTTTTTATTCAACTATTCTTTAGGTTAGGGAAGTAGTTAAATATTCTCCCATATGTAAGCTTTTTGTAATTGTTTCCTATCAAATCTTACCTAATATTGTTGTTTTTTTTGTAAAAAAGTACTATAATTATAGTATAAATAACTTTAGAAATTACGAGGTGTAAAAGTGTCAAAAGATAGTGAAGGCAGTGGCACAAGGGGAAGCCTAAAGGGTGAAGTTCCCTTTACATATAAGCATTATGACGAAAGCAATCTCCTTGATAAAGATCCCTATGCTGAAGGTTATACGTTTGTTGAAGCTGCAGCTGCCAGTAAGGGTGAGAATAAAGTCGTATCCATAAACCAAAACAAAAATAGAAAAGTTCGTGAAGTTAGGAAGTCACTTGATTTAGATAATCAGGCTCACGATAACCCAATTCCTGATAATGGGGTTGAGCCTACTGATAATGTTGTTACGTCTGCGTCTTTTGCTGCTGATAAAGCTGATTACGACCAAGAAAAATCAATGCCTGAGCCTAACAAAACTCCTGGACCTGAAGGCCCATGGTTGCCCCCTAAACTCACAAAGTAACCAGTTCCCGCGATTACTTGCTTTAACTCAGTTTAAGTATAACTTTCAGAATAAGTCGTGATTACAGTCAATTAAACTATACTTGCTGTGCAGCAAATATCCCATATTTCTATTATTAATGGAAATTACTTGATTATTTTATTTTTTATTTACTTTGTTTATATAACCTTATAGCTTAAACAGAACATATCAAACTTTTATTGCCAATATTCTTTGATATTCTGTTACACATTAAGTATTATTAAGTTAATTTCTTGGCGGAGATTCATGGATATGAAAAATAAAAGGCCCTTTTTTAGAGTATTACTAGTTCTAATGTTCGCAGTCGTTGCACATGCTGAGTCTTATTACGGACCTACAGTCAAAAATGATAGGCTCTACCAAATAGCTCTAGCTCTAAGGCCAGTTGATGCCTCAGTAAGCCAAACTATGGCTGCTTTGTACGAACTAAATAAGGGTGCTTTTCTTGATAGTAATATAAACAAGTTACAGACTGGTTCACTTCTGCAAGTCCCAACACCATATCAAATAAAAGCGATACCTCTAAAGCAAGCTAATTCTTTAGTAAGTTCACAC
>JAYYZF010000048.1:0-8733 GCA_036340215.1 Pseudomonadota bacterium
TCCAACCTGAAATTTTTTAAAGATAGTGAAAAAATTATTTATGTTGATTGTAAAATATATAATGGATATCATACGTTAGAAGACTTCACCAAGATCTACAGGTGAATATATTATTTAATCACGGAGAGATTAACAAATGAAAAAGGTATTAATTCTTCTAACTCTCATATCTAACGTTGTATTAGCAACATCCGTTAGCGAAGCAAATATATCATCTATCTTAGCGAGTGCGAGTACATTAACTACCTCGGAACACAGTTTGAGTAAGCAAGAAAATATAACAGAAAAATACCCTCTCGGTTCAGAGAAAAATCCCATAAAAGTAGCGGTACCTCCAGCCGAACCATTTTCTTATGAAAAAAATGGGGAATATACGGGTATGGTTATAGATTATTGGGAGAAAATAGCTGAAAAAAATAATTGGCATTTCGTATATCTTTCAGCACCCGACAGCTATAACCAGGCTGCAGTTGAAGTTGGCAAGGGCACATATGATATAGCTATTGGTAATTATTCTTCAACACTCTGGCGAAGTAACTGGGTAAATTTTAGTAGACCATATTTGTTAAGCTACATAGCTATTGTTACATCATCTACCAATAATAATATTTTTACAAATATTATTAATGTTTTCACAAAGTCTATGTTACCAATACTAGCCCTGGTAGTATTTATCTTTTTTATAGCAAGTTCGGTTTTTTGGTATTTGGAGAAGAAGAAGCATAAATATGATGTTTCTGACTCACTGTTCTCAACATCTATAGCCATGCTGAGTGGTAATGTTATAGATAACCCCTCCACCAATCTTAATAGATTTATTTTCATCTGCATTCTAATCGCCGGTATAATACTACAAGCCATAGTTATTGCCACAATAACTGAAGCTACTCTTGCAATAGAAAAAATTTCAGATCCTTACAATAACCAATTTGATCTTATAGGAAAAAAACTATTAGTTGAGAAAGGATCATCATTCAGAGAAGTACTTTCAAAAAAAGGAGCTAGACCAATCGAGTATCCAGGAAATGCTGAGCAAACAGAAGCATATTTTGTAGATAATAAAGATAATTATGGAGGCTATGTCACAGATCATGCTCTTGCCTATATTACTGCAAATAAAAGTAAACATTTAGGTATAATGCTTTCTTCCTATAACATCCAATATGATGAGTTAGTATTTTTCTTTAACAAAAGATTTCCTTATGCAGAAAAAGTTAATCAAGGCATACTTGAGCTACAAGATAATGAAAAATGTGTAGAGATCTTTAGACCATACTTAGGTAATGATAGCAAATTATGTATCTTGTAAACATAAAAGAGTAATGCACAGATTATAACCTAAATATTAAGTTGTGTAGAACGAATAAGTAAATTCTCGTATAGAATGAACTGTAAAATTATATAGAGTAAGTAATTAACCCAAGGCCTATGTCCTACACAAGCAATTAGAAACTTA
Organism: Pseudomonadota bacterium; assembly: GCA_036340215.1. Classification (GTDB taxonomy): domain Bacteria; phylum Pseudomonadota; class Gammaproteobacteria; order Comchoanobacterales; family Comchoanobacteraceae; genus JABJPE01. Next base: position 1,457 of record JAYYZF010000048.1, read on the forward strand.
AACAATTAACATAGATATAAGTATGTCTTTAAAAAAAAGGCCCGCAATAGCGGGCCTTTTAAGCATCTGGTAAGAAGATGTGGGCTTACATCATACCGCCCATACCTCCCATACCGCCCATGCCACCCATGCCACCAGCACCGGGTGCATCAGCAGAATCATCTTTACCTGGTAGATCAGTAATAATGCATTCTGTAGTAATCATTAGGCTTGCGATTGACGCAGCATTTTGCAGAGCTGTACGAGTTACTTTAGCTGGATCAAGAATTCCTAGCTCAATCATATCTCCATATTCAGAAGTAGCTGCGTTGAAACCAAAGCTACCCTGACCCTCATAAACCTTATTTACAATGACAGAAGCATCTTCACCAGCATTTGAGACTATTTGACGAAGAGGTGCTTGCATTGCCCTATAAACAACATTAATACCAAAAGTTTGATCGTTATTATCACCTTTAAGATCCTGTAAAACTTCCGATGATCTCAGTAAAGCAACACCACCACCAGGGACAACACCTTCTTCAACAGCAGCTCTAGTTGAATTTAAAGCATCTTCAACCCTTGCTTTTTTCTCTTTCATTTCAACTTCAGTTGCAGCACCTACTTTAATTACAGCAACACCACCAGCAAGTTTTGCTAAACGTTCTTGTAACTTTTCTTTGTCATAATCAGATGTACTTGCTTCAATTTCCTGACGTATTTGTTCTATACGGCTTTCAATTTCTGTTGTATTACCAGCACCGTCAATGATAGTGGTATCATCTTTTGTTATTACAACTCTCTTTGCAGTACCCAAGTCTTCCAAAGTAGCCTTTTCAACACTTAAACCAATTTCTTCAGAAATTAACTGGCCGTTAGTCAAAGTAGCAATGTCTTGTAGCATAGCTTTTCTTCTATCACCGAAACCAGGAGCTTTAACCGCAGCAACCTTAACAATACCACGCATATTATTCACAACTAATGTTGCTAATGCTTCACCTTCAACATCTTCAGCCATAACAAGTAATGGTCTGCTAGCTTTAGCTACGTTTTCGAGCAAGCCTAGCATATCTCTGATATTGCTTATCTTCTTGTCTAGTAACAAAATAAAAGGATTCTCTAGTTCAACAGACATATTTTGCTGATTGTTTATAAAATAAGGTGATAAATAACCACGGTCAAATTGCATACCTTCAACAGTATCAAGCTGGTTGGTGAAACCACTTCCTTCTTCTACAGTAATTACACCTTCTTGACCTACTTTTTCCATAGCTTCAGCAATTATCTGGCCAATCTCTTTGTCGTTATTCGCAGAAATAGTACCAACCTGTTCAATAGATTTAGAATCATTACATTCTTGTGCAATTTCTTTTAGCTTATTGGTTAAAGCATTAACTGCTTTATCTATGCCTCTTTTAAGATCCATAGGATCCATGCCTGCAGCTACTGCCTTAACAGATTCATTTAAAATAGCTCTAGCTAGAACAGTGGCCGTAGTTGTACCATCACCAGCAACATCATTAGTCTTAGATGCAGCTTCTACTAGCATTTGTGCTGCAGTATCAAGAACCTTATCTTCGAATCTAATTGCTTTCGCAACGCTTACACCATCTTTTGTGATTTTTGGAGCACCAAAACTACTTTCAATAACGGCATTACGTCCCTTTGGGCCTAATGTTACCACAACAGCGTCTGCAAGCTGGTTAACACCTTGCATCATTTGAATACGGGCATCTTGGCCGTATGTAATATCTTTAGCTACGCTCATAATTTTACCTCTTAGTTATTAATTAAAATATTATTCAGTTATCGCAACGATATCTTCTTCGCGCATGATAACAAAGTCTTCGTTGTCAAAATCAAACTCAACACCACTGTACTTAGCAAAAAATACAGTATCCCCAACTTTTACCTGCATACTTTGTAAATTACCATCACTTGTATACTTGCCTGGACCAACAGCTATTACGGTTCCTTGCTGCTGCTTTTCTTGTGCACTTTCAGTTAGAATTATACCACCTTGGCTTTCTGTTTCAGTCTTTCTTTTTATAAGCACTCTATCGTTTAGAGGCTTAAGCTTGTTTGCATTAATAGTCATTGTTTAGATGTCTCCTATAGTACAATAATGAACACTGGCGGGCCTCGAATGTACCGCACATATGTCGTGATTATTCACGCTAAGTATATAGTGGGGACAATATACTCAAAATACAAGGTTTATATAAAAAAAACATAAAAAAAACCATATTAGACATAACCTTAAAAGGAAAAATTAAATACTAAGTGTTTTTTTAAATAGTAATTAAAAGCTAATAGCATTATATTATACAAGTTAAGATTAATAGGATTTTCTTTATGGCTAAATTATACTTTTACTATTCAGCTATGAATGCCGGTAAGAGCACAACTTTGCTTCAATCTGCCCACAATTACCAAGAAAGAGGTATGGACACTCTTCTATTCACTCCAATAATAGATGATAGATATATCAAAGGAGTAATAAAGTCGAGAATAGGTTTAGAAAAAAAAGCTATTGCATTTGATAATGAATATAACTTTCTCGAACAAGTAACATTATCCATGGCAAAACAACCTAATTTGAAGTGTATTTTAGTTGATGAAGCCCAATTTCTAACTAGCAAACAAGTTATTCAATTAACAGATGTTGTTGATCTCTTAAAAATACCAGTCCTTACTTATGGTATAAGAACTGACTTTAAAGCAAATTTATTCCCAGGAAGTATGCACTTACTTGCTGCTGCTGATGAAATAGTAGAAATAAAGACTATTTGTGTTTGTGGACGCAAAGCGACAAATAATATGAGAATAGATGAAAATGGTAAACCTGTATCTTCTGGAGACCAGATTGAAATAGGCGGCAATGAAAGATATATAGCATTATGTAGGCAATGTTTCAAAAAATCCCACTCAACAAAAAAAAGTGTAGCACAACAAGAACTTATATGCTAAATTTACAATCTAAATTATTGTTGAATAGCATTATTTAGAATAAGATTAGACAAAATTAAAATAGATATTAAACACATGACTGAAGTTGACGAAATAAAAAAAGCAGCAGCTGAAAAACCAACACTTGCTGAGGCAAAAAATGCAATTAGTACTTTGATAAGATGGATTGGAGAAAATCCAAATCGTGAGGGGCTAATTGATACTCCTGATAGAGTTATAAAATCATATGAAGAGCTATTCTCAGGCTATAAAGCTGATCCAGTCGAAGTTTTAAAAAAAACATTCTCAGATATTGCTAATTACGATGAAATGATATTGGTAAAATCTATAAGAGTTGAGTCATATTGCGAGCATCATATGATACCAATCATTGGAGTAGCCCACGTTGCATATATCCCAAATAAAAAGATAGTAGGTATTAGCAAGCTTGCAAGAGTAGTTGAGATATTTGCAAAGAGATTACAAACACAAGAACTTTTAACAGTACAAATAGCTAATACTATAAACGATACTTTAAAACCAAAGGGAGTTGCTGTACTCATAGAAGCAGCCCATCAATGTATGACAACTAGAGGTGTCCACAAAACTGATAGTGCAACTATTACGAGTAAAATGATTGGAGATTTCAAAAATGATAATGATTTGAAAAAAGACTTTCTCTGTCGTATCAATAATAAATAAATATATATACTGTGATTATGTAATTTAAGTTTTCCTTAAGACTGTTTTGTTATTATTAAGAAATTATGTCATCAGTTAACGAACAATTAACCACTGCAATATTAAATGCAGACCCAAAAAAAACTTCTTATTATTTAGAATGTGGAGCCTGTGCTAATGGATACCAGTCAAGTTTACCTCTGAAACCTTTAATGGCTGCCACACTGGCATATATCAAAGTAGCACATCAAAATAAAGAAGACGCTCCAATAAAATTACGTAAGTATGCAGAAATAATTAAACTGTTAATAGCATTTGGTGCAGATATAAATGCAAAAAATGATAAGAATAATACAGTTGTAGATGTTGCAAGGTCTGTTAAAAACCATAACCTTGCTAACTTAGTAAGTATTTTGGAAAAACCTAGAAATAACAACCTATTTAATGCTGTTAAAGCAAATAGCATACCACTATTACACCTTGCTTTAAACCAACCAAACTTTAATATAAACGTAAAAAATAGTAAAAAACTTACCGCACTCTCAACAGCAATATCATCAAGATTACTAAGAATAGCTACAGTTCTTGTTGATAATGGAGCCAAGGTAACTTACATGGATATTTTTACTTGTCAGTCAGTACTTGAACACTTACAAAAATTTCAATCAAAATTCATTGATACAGAGTCACAACAGGACTTGCTGTTAGAGAAAAATAAACTAGAATTATTGTTAGAAAAACTTAAATTTGCAAAAGAGTCTCAAATTAGAGCTAAAAAAACAAAATTCCATATAGGATATGAATCTAACACTGTATTTATTGGCAACTTTTTTAAAGTTTGTGATAAAGAAGATAGTATTAATTTCGAAAGACCAGTCTGCAAAATTAATTATACTGAGAAAAGGACTTTATCCAAAATAATGAGTAACTTTTAATGCTATCTTAATTTACAATCATGCTAAATAACTTAAACTTACCATAACTTCTAACCAAACTAATAAAAACGGAGATCCTAAAATGAAAAATAATATTCTTGATGAAATAATTTTACAACAAGTATTAAAGGAATGTTTCGACATTAACTATGAAGGTGTAGAAAGTTTCATAAAGAGTGGTTTTAATGTTAACAGTACATCTGAAATAAATGGCGTCAGTGTTTTGTTTTTCTGCGTTGAACGCATGCGGGGTATGGCATCCGGATATTTCAGAGAACAAGCAATTAAAATTATAAAATTGCTAATAGAAAATAAAGCCAAAATTGATAGTTTTACATCTGATGGCTTTTCAGCTTTACATCTTGCAGTTCAGCATAAACTTTATGATGTAGTGGATATTTTTATTGAAAATAAAGTTAACCTCAATTCATCACATGTCAAAACTTTTAACGGAACAGCGCTAGCAATGGCAATAAAAAATAATGATCCTGTAATGATTAAAAAGCTCACAGAAAATGGTGCCGATATAAACAATGTACAAGATCAAATAATATCTCATACTCAAACAAAACACACGATCAAGACTAATGAAAAACTATCAGCCATAAATTATGCTATTATACTCAAGTTTTATGATCTTATTCCTTTGCTTATAGATCTTGGCTGTGATGTTAATAAAACCTTGAATGTAGATGGAGAAACTAGCCTGACGCATTTGGTCAAAGATAAAAAATATGATCTTGTAGCCAAAATTCTAAAATGTGGCGCTAATCCAGAAACTATTTTCTCACGTCGCACGAGAAGATCATCACGCGTAATTTCATTTCCATTGTTATATGCTATCGAGACGCTTGATGTAAAGATGGTAAAAGTTCTTTTAGATAATGGTGCGAATCCTAACTTTGTTGTACCGAATAACGAAAAAACAATAGGTTCTGCTCTACTTTTTTCGTTATTTCAATTAAATGTGGGGATGATGATAAAAGGGGAAAACCCTGATGACGTAACTAGGAGTAATATAATTGCTTTCAAAATAATTGTAGAATATCTTGTTAAAGCTGGAGCTGACGTATACCAACGTCATGGTGCACCATTATCAGCTCTTGAATTTGCACGTAATCATAATATGCAGTATATTCTTGAGGTATTACTACCTAACCACAAGACAGAACTGGAAAATATCGTAAAAACTGAAGATGTTAAATCTCTCTTATCTCTGTTACAAAAACCTAACATCGATATAAACGTAGAGCTTTTACCTGAAAAAACAGCACTTAGTTTGGCTCTTGCAGAGAAGTCTTGGAGAATTGCTCGAATTCTCATTGCAAATGACATTAAAATAAAAGAAAGTGACCTCTCTATAAATACATCAATTCAACCTGAGATAATAAAATCATTGCTTGAGGAAGCACACAAATTACAAAAAAAACATAACAATCATAGTTATTACAACTTTCCTCAAGATAATGGCTTTACTTTATTTGATAGATTTTGCGATAAAGGGACAAAGGAGAATAAAATGTTCGTTGTCGCCAGTCCTGAACACCCAATAATGAGGTTTGACGGTGTTGCTCCCGTGTAATAAAAATGTAGATAGATACTAGGATTTTTACAATATTCACACTAGAAAAAAATCCTAAAATCAAATACCATTATTTATCTTATTTTTAGGAAGGAACATAATATGGGAGAATTAATTTTATTGCGTCACGGCCAATCTGTTTGGAACAAAGAAAACTTATTCACTGGTTGGGTGAATATAGGTCTATCAGAGCAAGGCATTCAAGAGGCACTAGCAGCTGGTAATGAAATACAAAACACCGCTCTAGACTATGTCTTTGTTTCAAGTTTAATAAGAGCCCAACAAACTGCGATGCTTGCTCTCGCAAATTATCCCAGGCATGCTACTCTAATCCCCCAAAATAAAGAAAATTCAGCATGGCAGGATTCAGATAACTCTGAGCTTTTGCCTGTCTATGAGGATTGGCGACTGAATGAGAGATATTACGGCGATCTCCAAGGCTTAAACAAACAGGAAACTATAGACAAGTATGGGAAGGAGCAAGTTCATATTTGGCGTAGAAGCTTTGACACTCCGCCACCAAATGGGGAAAGTCTTGCCATGACTGCAGCGAGAACATTACCTCAATTTAAAGAAAATATTTTACCAAAGTTAGCAGAAGATAAAAATATACTCATTGTTGCCCATGGGAACTCATTACGCTCAATAATAATGGAAATAGAAGGGCTTTCAGCATCTGAAATAACAGCACATGAAATACCTACTGGCAAACCAATCTTCTATAAATACCTAAAAGGGAAATTTCAAAAAAACTAGCCTGGAGGCCAAGTAAACTTTCTACCACCCAAAATATGGAGATGAAGATGAAAAACCGTTTGACAAGCTCCAACTCCATTGTTAACAACAACCCTAAAGTCATCACCGATACCTAGTGAACGAGCAACATCACCGACCTTAAGGAGCAAGTGCCCCATAAGGCTTTGCTGCTCTGTATCTGCATCAGAAAGTTTTGGTATTATAACCTTAGGTATTAGTAAAACATGCACAGGTGCTTGTGGATTTATATCCTTGAAAGCAAGACACTTTTCATCTTCATAGACTATATCTGCTGGTATTTCTCTATTAATTATTTTAGTAAAAAGAGTTTCTTGAGTTGTCATGATTATTCCAAAAAAATAATAAAATTACTCTTTCACGATAACATAAATGTA